>NZ_JBBMQY010000016.1:0-97355 GCF_038900255.1 Pseudoalteromonas sp. AS84
GTTCTCTAGCTGCGTTAATAATTTTTTATGTAAAAGCACTACACATCTAAATTATTGCCTTGTTATTAAACCGTTTACCTGCGCTTTGTATAGGATAAATGGTTCTCTAGCTGCGTTAATAATTTTTTATGTAAAAGCACTACACATCTAAATTATTGCCTTGTTATTAAACCGTTTATCAAAGCTTACAAAGTTAAAGCGTAAATTACAGACACAAAAAAGCCGAGATTGAATTTCAATCTCGGCTTTTTTAATACTTAATTTAAATTAGGTATTATTTATTAGGTATTAGTTATTTGCGTTACGTTGGCGTAATACTTCAAACAAACAAATACCCGTAGCTACCGATACGTTTAAGCTTGAAACAGTACCCGCCATTGGGATTTTAACGAGCATATCGCAATGCTCACGCGTTAAGCGTCGCATGCCCTCGCCTTCTGCGCCCATAACAATAGCCATTGGGCCTGTTAAGCTTGCATCAAATACGTGGTTATCAGTTTCGCCAGCAGTGCCTACAACCCATACGCCTGCATCTTTAATTTCGCGAAGCGTGCGTGCAAGGTTAGTAACTTGAATAAGTGGTACTGTTTCGGCTGCGCCACAAGCTACTTTGCGTGCTGTGCCGTTAAGTTTTGCAGAGCGATCTTTAGGTACAATTATAGCGTGAACACCTGCCGCGTCTGCACTACGTAGGCATGCGCCTAAGTTATGCGGATCGGTAATACCATCAAGTACAAGTAAAAACGGTGTGTCTTCACGAGCGATTATCGCATCAAGATCTTTTTCATTAAATGTAGGAGCAGCTTTTACGTTGGCAATAATACCTTGATGCTGCTCACCTTTTGATTTGCTATCAAGGGCTTTACGCTGCATAAACTGTACTGAAATGCCAAATTTACGTGCTTCATCAATAATCGGAGTTGAGCGTTTGTCGTCACGGCCTTTAAGGGCGTAAATTTCTACAAAGCGCTCTGGCTCGCTTTCTAAAATTGCTTCAACAGAGTGAAAGCCAAAAATTAATTCATTACTCACGTATTATCTGCTCCTGGACTAGTACTTTTGCGGGCATTTTTGCCAGCTCTTTTAGGCTTTCTAACTGCCTTCTTCTTCGGTTTTTTCTTTACGGCAGTGTCTGCTGCTTTTTTATCTGCGGGTTTTGTTGCAGACTTATTTGCAGGCTTGCCTTTATCTTTATTTGCTGGCTTTTTTTTGCCCTTTGGTTTGTCATCGCTGTGCGACTTTTTACCCGGTACTTTGCCTGCTTTTAATTGCGAGCGAACACTTGCTGGCGCATGCTCAGATTTACCTGAACCTTTTTTTGGCGCACGACGACGTGAGTATCTGTCTTGTGCAACATCGCCTTTAAGCGTTAAGTTGATACGGCGATCGTCTAAACTAACCGATGCAACGTTTACTGTTACTTTATCGCCAAGGCGATAAACTTTGTGAGAGTGCTCACCTATTAGGGTGTGTTTTGCTGCATCATGCGCAAAAAACTCGTCGCCTAAATTAGTAACGTGAACAAGCCCATCAATTTGTAAATCGTCTAAACGAATAAACAAACCAAAGTTAGTGACCGATGAAATAACACCGTTAAATTCAGTGCCTACATGATCTTGCATAAACTCACATTTAAGCCAATCGGCTACTTCGCGAGTTGCATCGTCAGCGCGGCGCTCTGTGGTAGAACACTGCTCACCTAGTTGATCAACTTCGTCGTCGGTATAAGCATATTCGCCAGACGTTTGCTGACCTTGTGCTTTTATAACTGCTTTAATAGCACGATGTACTACTAAATCTGGGTAACGACGTATTGGCGATGTAAAGTGCGCATAAGCCGATAACGCTAAACCAAAGTGACCAATGTTATCTGGCTGATATACAGCTTGTTTCATTGAACGCAGTAGCATAGTTTGAATAAGTTCGGCTTCTGGGCGGTCACCTAGTCGCGCTAATACTTGGGTTATTTCTTTTGGTGTTGGCTCGTCGCTTAATGTGCTTTGAATACCTAACTCGCCTAAAAACTTAGTAAAGTTACCTAGTTTTTCGCCGTCTGGTTCGTCATGCACACGATAAAGCGCGCTTGCTTCGTGCTTTTCAAGAATTTTAGCCGCCGATACATTGGCTAAAATCATACATTCTTCAATTAGTTTGTGCGCGTCGTTACGAATAACTGGCACTATTGATTCTATTTTACGCTGAGCGTTAAATACAAAACGTGTTTCTAGGGTTTCAAACTCAATGGCACCACGCTCTTGTCGTGCTGCTTTAAGTGCCATATACATTTGCTGTAAGTCAGTTAAATGTGGCACTACGGCTGAATATTCTTCGCGTAGTTTTTCGTCGTTTTGTAAAATGGCATTTACTTTGGTGTACGTTAAACGTGCATGCGAGTTCATTATCGCTTCGTAAAACTTATAGCCCGAAAGTTTGCCCGCGCTCGATACGGTCATTTCGGCAACCATACATAAACGATCTACTTTTGGATTAAGCGAACATAGTCCATTAGAAAGCACTTTTGGTAGCATCGGAATTACTTGCTCAGGGAAATACACTGAGTTACCACGCAAAATTGCTTCTTTGTTAAGCGGCGTGTTCATTCCTACATAATGCGATACGTCGGCAATGGCAACCCATAAGCGCCAGCCACCCGATTTTTTAGGTTCACAATATACGGCATCATCAAAGTCGCGCGCGTCTTCGCCATCAATAGTTACAAGTGGTATGTCACGTAAATCTACGCGACCTTGTTTGTCAGCTTCGTCAACAAATTCACCTAGGTGGGCAACTTGTGCTTCAACTTCTTCTGGCCATACATGTGGAATATCGTGATTGCGCAGTGCGACTTCAATTTCCATACCTGGGGCTAAATGCTCACCAAGTACGTCTATAATTTTACCTACCGCGTTCATGTTACGGCTTGGGTTTTGTGTAATTTTAACCTGCACCATTTGATTATGGCGGGCACCGTTTTCGTTGCCTGGTAAAATCATTATATCTTGCGTGATGCGCGGATCTTCAGCGACTACAACAGCAACACCATGCTCTACAAAATAGCGGCCAACAATTGGCGCGCGCTCGTTAGTAAGCACTTTTATAATACGTGCATCGCATTTTGAGCCTGAGCCACGTTTAGTGCCTTTAGCTAGTACAATGTCGCCGTGTAACACCATGTTCATTTGGTGTTTAGCAATAAACCAATCTTTACTCTCGCCTTCAACTTCTAAAAAGCCAAAACCGTCTCTGTGGCCTATTACTTTGCCTTTGGTTAAACCGGCTTCGTCAATTAGGGCATAGCATTTAAATTTATTAAAATACAGCTGTCCGTCACGCTCCATAGCGCGAAGGCGGCGTTTAAATGCTATTTGGCGTTCGTCATCGTTTACTGCTAATTCTTCACATAATTGTGCGTAGTTAGCAGGCTTTGAACGCTCTTGAAGGTGAGTAAGTATAAACTCACGACTAGGGACTGGGTTTTCGTACTTTTCTTGTTCTCGACTGAGATTTGGATCTTGGTTTGACATTCACTATCTTGTTAGTTGGTTATGTAGGTATTTTAACCCATATAGTTATAATGAGACAGGTAAAAGCTATTAAACTTTTAAGAAAGCGCTTTTACCTTAGCTGTATAGCCTAAAAATCTAGCGCAATGGGGCTTAATGGCCCCTTAACTGCAAAGTGTTTAGTCATCTCGTTGTAATGCTAAAACCCTTTCGCGCTATTATAACCTGAGCTCTGGATAATAAATCTATCTCGAGCAGCTATTTTCAGCGCTAACAGCGTTGAATATACTTGCAATAGGCCAGCTATTGACGCGTAAATTCGCCTTGTTTTCACTAAAATCTCTGGCTAGAGAAAATAAATTTAAATATCACCATGATTCAATACGTTAGTAAATCTCTTAACCAGAGTTCAGGTTATTTATTTTTTTGTAGGTTTTTCCAGAGCAGTTTGCTTATATTATCAATAAAGCTTGGGTCTTCTTCTTTCATTGTAAGCAAAATTTGCTTATTCATTTGTGTTTTATTTTGAGCGTAAATCCAGCGGTTTTTATTAAACTGCTGGGCAAACTCAAGTACACCTGCTTGTAGTTCGTCGTTATTAATAAATGTAGCTTCAACCACTTTATTGTCTAGCAACTGATCAGCACCAACACGCTCTCCTGACATAGCTAAACGATTAAAGAATGTTTGCGAAATTGCTTTATTAATTATAGGAAACATCGACGGTACAAACGGCACCATTACATCCACTTCAGGAAAACAAAAGAAGCCTCTGTCTGACTTCATAAATCTAAAATCGCACGCACATGCAAGCACAGAACCATTACCATAGGTATGTCCGTTTAACGCCGCAATAATAGGCATAGGAAAAGTAACTATGCGCTTAAACAAGTCGCTTATTTGAATCATAAAGTCAGAAATTGCTGCTGGTAAAATACTTGGATTAGACATCCATTGAAGGTCGATACCTAGTGACCAGTTTTTATCGCTCGAAGACGTTAAAATAACTGACTTTATATTTTGATCTGCTTCGATGTGATCAAGGTGTAAATTAAACTCAGCCAAAAACGCTGGATTGTGACGGTTTTCAGCGGTATTCATGGTGAGTATAGCTGTGTTATTTTTAGTTGTTAGTTCTATTAGATTTGCCATTAACCCCTCTTTTAGCGCTTTTTAAGCTAACTTTAAGCGCCGTTCGTTACTTTTATAAGTAACATAGTAATACTTTGCTTATAATTTATAAACCCACTATTTATAACCACCCTTTTTGTTTAGCTATACGCGCAGCATCTATGCGGTTAGTGGCGTTTAGCTTAGCTATAGCGTCTGATAAATAATTACGTGTGGTACCTTCGCTTATAAATAACTGCTTGGCTATATCGCTTGTTTTAAGGCCGTCGCTTGCAAGTTTAAGCGCTTTTCGCTCTTTATCGGTAAGCGGGTCGGAGTCGTCTAGCGCATTAATAGCAAGCTCTGGGTCAATTACTTTTTGCCCCTGCATTACTTTTTTAAGCGCATTTATTAGCTCTTCACTGGGTGCTTCTTTTAAAATAAAACCTTTAACACCTGCCGTAAGCGCTCGCCTAATATAACCCGCACGAGAAAATGTGGTCATAATAACCATTTTTATAGCGGGGAACTTAGCGGCTATTTTTTCACTCAGCTCTATACCATTCATGGTTGGCATTTCTATATCGGTTAAAATTATATCGGGATGTAAATCACTATCAAGCGCCTCAATTGCATTAAGTGCATCTTGCCCATTACTTGCTTGCCCAATAATCTCAATATTAAAATCGAGACTTAATAGTGCTGCGATTGCGTCGCGAACAAGCGCTTGATCTTCCACTAAATAAACTTTAATCATTGTAAATCCTTATCTGTGATTGGTAGCATCACATTTAGTGTAAAAGTATCACCACACGTAAACTTAGTACTGCCCTTTAATTGCTCTGCTCGCTCTGTAATGCCATTTAGACCATTACCTGCTTTTAATGTATTGCATGGCGCGTAATCAATCACTGTAATGAGAAGCTGCTGCACTGTTTGATCTATATTTATTGCGCAATTCTTTGTGCTGCTATGGCGTAATAAATTAGTCACAGCCTCTTTAATTATTAACCCAGCGAACCCTTCAACCTTAGCGGGTAAAGTACTTAAATTTGCATTAACCTTTACGCTAAAGCCTTGCTCTATTAACCTTTGCTCTAGCTGTGCTATTTGACTGACTAGATTGAGCTGTTTTAAATCACTTACTGCGTTTCTTACATCGCTAAGTAACTGTCTTGCAAGATCTGCCACTTGCGCTATTTCGTTGTTGGCTTGAGCGTAGCGCTCTCCTTGGTTTAATTTATTAGCAAGCTCAGCCTTTAGAGCAATAGATGACAGTGAGTGGCCTAAAATATCGTGCAAGTCGCGAGCTATTCGTTCTCGCTCAGCAATCGCTGCTAATTGCTCTAATTGGTTAGCGCTTTCTTGTTCGCGCTTTTTGTGTAAACGCTCTTTTTGACCTGCTATACCAAAGGCAAATAAAGCCCCACATAATATTAAAGATCCGGCAAAAAAGTACTTAACGTTATGTACATCAGCAGCATATGCAGCCCCTATAACACTTACAATAACCGCTAGTGCTGCAAAAACCCGCTGCTTGTAGCTGTATGATGACCCCGCTATATAAGCAATAAATCCAAATAACGTTGAAGTGCCTGACGTATAAAATGTGGCACTAAAGCACACCAATAACATCACTACAAATAACTTGGTAACATTAGAGTTTTCGCAGTCCATCGCCTTGACGTAAAGCAGTATAAAAACAATGTAAAATGCGAACGTCATAACAATGTTATTTGCGCTTAAGTTAGAAACATTAAAAATGGTGGGCAGTAAATAAAAACCGGTGAAAATTAGCGGTGCATAATCCCAAAACTTTTTCCCTGACGTTTTTTTAGCTGTACTTAATGTGTCCATATTGGAGCCTCTGACTTATTCTTTTTATTTATAGCACTGTTTTTATTAATAAATATAAATAACATAAAAATGCTCATGAGTATAAAGCAATCATTTATTGAAACTGTAAAGCCCAGCCCATCAACAAATTCACTAATAGACAGGCTTATTAAAATTAAAGTATTCATAGCAACCTCCAGTTGAGTACATTAACTATGCCTGTGTAATAAAATAATAAGAGTGTGAAGTGTCATTAACTTTAATGACTTTTGTCATATTGGGAAAATTTCATCTTGTAAAAGTAACCTCAATGATAAGATATTAAAAAAAGGAGATAGCGTTTTAATGCAACCACAACAGCAAAGCCTGATTTACTTACACATAGCCGTTTTACTTTTTGGCGGAACCGCTCTATTTGCCAAGCTTATTGGTTTAAATGCTTTAGATATTACCGTTTATAGAACTGCAATTGCAGGAATGGCTATTTTAGCTATGCTGTATTTTCAAAAAAAACAAATTAAACTAAACAAGCCTAAAGACTACCTTATTGCATTATTTTTAGGGGTTGCGGTGGGTATTCACTGGGTAACCTATTTTGCTGGTATGCAAATGGCCGGTATAACAATTGGGATGCTGGCGTTTTTTAGCTACCCCGTAATGACAGTGTTTTTAGAGCCCTTATTTAATAAAAGCAGGCCAAAAGCAAAAGATATAATAAGTGCGGTGGTAGTTGTTTTAGGTATTTACCTATTAGTACCAAGTGCAAACTTAGGCGACGATGTAACCCTGGGTATAATGACAGGTGTAATATCGGCATTGTTTTTTTCAATCAGAAACATTACTCATAAGCGCTACTTTAGCCAATATGGCGGGCCGCAAACGATGTTTTATCAAACCTTAGTGGCAAGTATTATGCTGTGCGCATTTATTGAAGTGCCTGTGTATGAGGTTAGTGATCATGATCTGATTTTAATTGCTATAGCGGGTATTATTTTTACGGCTACACCTCACTCATTATTTGCAGCAAGTTTAAAGCATTTATCAGCGGCAACCGCTGGGTTAATTTCTTGCTTGCAACCACTTTATGGCACCATACTGGCTATAGTAATAATTCATGAACGTCCTACTGTTATGACGTTAGTTGGTGGAGCACTTATTGTTAGTGCCGCTTGTTTTGAAACGTGGTCAATCACTAAAAAGGCTCGACAATGAAAGTATTTGCACACCGTGGTGCCAGTGGGAATTTTCCTGAAAACACCGAAAGCGCTATTTTAGAAGCGTTAAAAGTAGGTGTCGATGGTATTGAAGTAGATATTCAAAGTTCCTTAGATGATTACATGGTAATACACGACTCATGGCTCGATAGAACCACCAGCGGTAAAGGTAGGGTGAGTAACTTTACTGCACATGAACTTTCTAAACTTGATGCTGGAAATGGCGAAAAAATTCCCACTCTTCAGCAGCTGTTTGATTGGAATAATAATAAATCTTTATTGAATATTGAGCTTAAGCATACTTTTGAACTGGAGAGGTTTGTGGCTCAACTTGAGAGAAACATTGAAGCTAACAAAATATCGAAAGCGAATATTTTAGTATCATCGTTTGATCATCATCAACTACAGTGGCTTAAAAGCAAGCTACCATGGCTTAAAATAGGCGCTCTTACTTCTTCTATTCCAATTAACTATGCAAAGTTTGCAAGTGATTTAAACGCTTATAGCGTACATGCAGATAAAACCTTTATAAATAAGGCTTTTGCCGATGATGCAAAAAAAAGAGGCTTAAAGATTTATGCTTATACGGTCGATAGAGAACAAGATATAGCGCTAATGCTTGAGTACGGCATAGACGGAATTTTTACAAATTACCCAGCGCGAACCAAAGCTTACTTGTTATCGTTACAAAAAAGCTAACTTACATCTCCCTAACCAAAATAAGAATCGTAGGGCTTAAGCATAATGAGTAGTTTTATGAAGATTTATAACTATATAGAGCAAACATTCTTTTTTACGTTAACGCGTAAAATAGTCGGTAATTTAAGTTTTGTATTATTGTTCCAAGCAATTACGTTATTTTGGCTGCATCAGAGCTTAAGCGAACAACAGCAGAGTACAGGACTATTTTGGCTGCTTACGCTTGTTATTATATCTGGCTTTATTTTTACTCTTTTTTATATGCGCTTTTTAATTGTTCGCCCTGTTACTGCTATGCGCGATACTTTAATAAAAATAAATCAGCAAGATGCAGATTTAGCAGCAAAACTTCCCCACTTTTCATATGACGAATTTAAAGATTTAAGTACGCAGTACAATATGTTTACTGCCCATTTAAGTGAGTTACTCAACACAACTTATAACAGTGCTCAAGCTAGTGCACACAGTAATACACAAGTCACCCAATCAATGCAAAATACTGAGCAATCAAGTGAGCAACAAATACAATTAAGCCACAGTATTATTAATGCCAGTATGCAAATAACCCAAAGCCTACAAAACATTGTGAATAATACAGATAACGTGCATAACGTTAATAATGAGCACCTTAACTTCGTAAAACTCTCTGCATCAGAGCTCGCTGCTTTAGTGGAACAGGTTAAACTTATTACTAATATGCTGGGTAGCTTTTCAAATACAATTGCGGGACTGAAAGAAAACAGTGAAAACATTCGTAGTATTTTAAAAATGGTTGAAGAGTTTTCTGATCAAACTAACTTATTAGCCCTTAATGCCGCAATAGAAGCAGCTAGAGCGGGTGAAGCTGGTAGAGGGTTTGCCGTAGTTGCAGACGAAGTACGTACGCTTTCAATCAAAGTGAGTGGCGCAACTAGGCAAATAAGCGACTTTATTACTCAAATGAATGATTTAGTAAACGAGACGAATAAAGAGTCAGAGCAATTAATGACCCACTCCAATAACGCACAAAGCTCCATTAATGCCACTTGTGATGGTTTTACTAAAATGCTGAGTGAATTTGAGCACAACCAACAACAGTTACAACAAATAGCTAACGCGGTGCATATGCTTGAAGATACTCAAACCGATACTCACCAATCGGTAGAACAAATTGTAGCGCTAGGTGAGCAAGCTAAACTGCAAATAGATACAGCCCTTAGCGATTGCCAACAATCTCAACAGTTAAGCTTACAAACCCAACAACAGTTAAAGCGCTTTGTGCGCTAAGAAGCGTATTCGGGCTCAGAGAAATATGGTAAATTACGCAGCTATTAATTTAAGTGTGTGAAGTGTGTGAGCAACCCTACCCCAGACTATGAAAAATTAGCCCTGCAAATAAAAACCTGGGGGCAAGAGCTTGGTTTTAGCGAAGTAGGTATTACTGATATTGACCTATCTAAGCACGAAGCCCAACTGCAACGTTGGCTTGATGCTGGCTACCATGGCTCGATGGATTATATGGCTGCTCACGGTATGAAACGCGCTCGCCCTGCTGAATTAGTACCAGGTACGCAGCGTGTAGTCTCTGTAAAAATGAACTACCTCCCTCCCGATGCAGGCTTTGCAAAAACCTTAAAAAATAAAAAAAAAGCATACATCAGCCGCTATGCACTGGGTCGTGATTACCATAAATTAATGCGTAATCGTTTAAAAAAACTAGGTCAAAAAATAGAACAAGAAATTGGCGAATATGGCTTTAGGCCTTTTGTCGATTCAGCTCCTGTACTTGAACGTCAACTCGCCGAAAAAGCCGGTTTAGGTTGGCGTGGTAAACATTCGTTGTTAATTAATCAAGAAGCAGGATCGTGGTTTTTTTTAGGCGAGCTATTTATTGATTTACCCCTACCAATAGATGCAGAGAACACCTTTGAGGGATGCGGTAAATGCGTTGCTTGTATTACTCTTTGCCCAACAGGTGCAATTGTAGAGCCTTACGTTGTTGATGCACGTAAATGCATATCGTACTTGACGATAGAACACCAAGGACCCATACCCGAACAATACCGAACTTTATTAGGCAACCGTATTTATGGCTGTGATGATTGCCAGTTGGTATGCCCTTGGAATCGTTATGGACAAATAACGGATGAAAATGACTTTCATCCCCGTACTCAATTAAAAAATAAAGATTTACTTGCGCTGTTTGCTTGGGATGAGCCTACATTTTTAAAAAATACCGAAGGCAGCCCTATTCGTCGCATAGGTCACGAACGTTGGTTACGTAATATAGCGGTCGGTTTAGGTAATGCAGAGTTTAGTCCGGCTATTATTCATGCCTTACAGGATAAAAGCCAAATATGCAGCGAGCTTGTTTTAGAACATATTGAATGGGCGCTTACTCAACAAAACGATAAGCAACGATTACAAATTCGTAAAACAGCCAGATTAATCAGAATAGTAGAAAAAGGCTTACCCAGAGATGCATAATGCAGTTGGTGTAAGCCTTAAAGTAACATTATTTAATTAAGTATATTTAGCTCTTTAAAAGCAATGACAGATCTTGCTCAATTTCAGCAAAAGCTGCTTTTACCTGTATGACAGACTCCTCTCTGGCTACTGAGTTTTGGATAGTTTCATCTACTTTTTTATAAATAAACACCTCCTGGTCTTCATCTAATCCCATTGTTGGGATACGCTCTTCAAGCTCTTCTTGTAACTGTTTAAACACTTTTTCGTTGTTTTGACGGTTGTCATTCAATAAGCTAATTAAGCCATGAAACTTACTATGGACTGTACTTGCTACGGCATTAAGTTTTGCTTGTTGTGCTTCAAGCATTTTCTTAGTCGTGATGGCGCGTAGCTGCTGCTCGGTTACACTGACAATAAAACACACGTGATCGCGTATACGCCCGTGCTTATCAGGGTCGTGATCAGGCATATTTAAAATAAGTAAGCTAATCAATTCATAGTTAACTAAAATTCGATGCGAAAATTCATGTAAGCGACCTTTGTTTTTAAGCATTTCAAATAGCTCCACCACAATAGGTGAGCACACGCCATTTAGCGCAAAATGACTAATTTCATTATTTTCTCTAAACTCAACATTACTTTGTAAATCAAAAGACTGCAGGCAATCAATCAACGCTTTGCCTAGTTCTTGAGGGTCGTTAATAAAGCCTATATTTTCAACGTAGTTAACTATTTGCCCCATCTCACTGCTGTTAGCCATGGCATTAAATGCAGTAGATGTAGCATCTTCAACTTGCTTTTCAAGGCTTTGTTTTTCAACGAGTACTTGGTTCAAATTTTTAAGCTTTGACTTAAGTTCATCATGGCCAAAGGGTTTTACAATATAGTCTTCTGCACCAACCGAGTAGCCTTCCATTCGCTCTTCAACTGTGCCTCGAGCCGATACAAACATAACAATTATGTGTGCTGTATTTGGATTTGCTTTAAGTGCCTTACATACTTCATAACCATTCATTTGCGGCATACTTACGTCGAGTAATATAACCTGAGGCATATAACCTTCAACCATGTTTAAACACTCAGGGCCACTCGTTGCTACTTGTAATTCAAAATCAAGTTCCTCTAAAATTTCCTCAATAATTTCAAGGTTAAAGGGTTCGTCATCAACGGCAAGTATTTTAGTTAAGGCCATAATTTATCATCCATTCAAATTCTCAAAAAAGTTACTTGGCTTGCCAAAAAACAATTAATTACTGTGCTGTATTAATTGATCTTCAGCCAAATGCTCGTCTAGATTTATTTCTAGTGGCACTTGTATAGATATAGTTGCGCCACCATTTTCGTTGTTACGTGCAGTGATCTCACCTTGGTGTAAAGATACAAACTCTCTACACAAGGCAAGACCGAGCCCTGTACCACCAGCACCGCTATTTGTTTTACTGCTTTGTACAAACTTAGTAAAAATATGCTCTAGTTCATCTTCAGGTATACCGACCCCATTATCGGTAACCTCTATAGTAGCAAGCTTATTATCTGACTCTAAATTTACCCGTATTTTACTTTTTGGTTCGCTAAATTTAAGTGCATTACCTAATACGTTTCGAAGTAACTGATTTATTTGCTCTTCATCACATTGCGCAATTACAGGTAATGGCTGCGCGGTAAATACAATCTCAATTTCTTTTTCCATTGCCGTACCAGATACATCATCAATACTTGTTTTAATGATGTTCGATAAATTATATGGACGAGGATTAAATGGAAACTTACCCACATCTAGCTTAGATAGGTCGAGTAAATTATTTAGTAGCGACAGTAAACGCTCGCCACTACTCTCTATGCGAGATAGGTATTTAATGAGTTTTTCTTTTGCAAAATCTCCAGCATCTAATTTACTTAGACCAAAACGAGAAAAGCTTAAAATAGAGTGCATTGGTGTACGAAGTTCATGCGACATATTTGCTAAAAACTCTGATTTACTTAAGTTTGCAGCCTCAGCCACATTTTTAGCATGCTCGAGTTGTGAAGTACGTGCTCTTACTTGCTCTTCAAGGATATCTTTTGCTTCAAGTAGTAAGTCTTCCTTTTGCTTGAGATGAGTTACATTTTTAAATATTACGGCAAGTGCTATTTCGCCATGGTGATCTATCTCATTAAAAGACCCCACCAACGGTATATATCCCCCTGCTGTTTTAGATAAACGTAAGTCGCAGCTAAATTGGCGATTACTATTTAATGTCGAAATTTTATCTTTAATACCTAACGTTGAATCATCATCTAAAAAGTTAAATACTGACTTACCTTCGAGTTCGTTAAACGGTAAATTAAATAGTTTTAAACAAGCATCATTAGCTTCTATTACCCTACCGCATTTCTCAAACAACATAATTGCATCGGGCGTATGCTTATAAATAACCTGGAGTAGACTGTCTTTTTCAATCAGGGCATCAACTGTATCTTGTAGCCTTTCAACAAGTTCTGCGTTATGGCGTTTTAATAACTCTGTTTGCCATAATTTATGTATTGATTGTAATAGTGAGCTGTCGTTCAGTGGCTTAATAAGTACGTCTTCCACACCTTGACGAATAGCTTCAATCATCGAAACTTGATCGGGACGTGAGGTAAATAGTAAGCAGCGACAATGTGGTTGCGTTACTTTTAAGTTTGAAAAAATTTCTAAACCTGTTCCGTCATCTAAAACAAAATCGCTTATCAGTATATCGATTTGCTTTTCTTTAGTAATTTCTAAAGCTTCTGCGGAGGTGGTTGCTGTATGAGTCTCTATATGAGCGCCGATTAAGCTATTTTTCATTTTTTCGAGGCGTTCAGGAACATGATCGACGAGTAAAATAGCGGGTAATTGCAAAATATGATTAGAGCCTAATTCTAGTAGGCTCTCTAAAAGAGAAGTAATTTCTTTATTAGAAAAAAACGGGTAGATCACGGTTGCGTCAGGCGCAGCATGATTTAGCTCACTAAATGCAGTTAGTTGCTCACCACTTTCAGCTTTTGGAGCAAGTAACATAAAACGCTCTTGCGCTACTTCACTAACAAGGGGTTTTATAGAATCAACAGGCACACCATGGGCAACAACAACTAAGTCGTAGTCGCCTATATTGGTATACATGTCTAGCATGCTGAAATGAATTAATTCGACTTCACATCCTATTAATTCTAAAAGCACTTTCACACGCATTGCGATGACACTGCTACTATCAACAATTAATATTTTTCGAATCATCAAGCTACACTTCAAATTAATAAACTTAATATGTTAATAGCGTAGTCTATTTTTATTTAATTGGCATAAACCCTTCGTCTTATTTTGTAAAAAAATATTACAACATTATGAAAAATAATTTATTCCAGATGTTTTCCAAAAATAGTAAGGCTGTACGCCTTATCATCCATTATTGCAACACTTGGCAACTCACCCCATATTGCAAAATCAAAATGTTTAAACAATTTAACACTCGGTAAGTTATGACTAAAAATAAAACCGAGTAATACCTTAATATTTAGTTGCTTAGCTTGTGTTTGGGCAAATATCATTAACTTTTTACCAAGCCCTTTACCTTGTGCTTTACTGGTAATATAAATGCTCATTTCTACTGTGCCATCGTAAGCAGGACGACCATAAAACGATTTATAGCTCACCCAAGCAAGTACTTGGTTATTTTCGCAATAAACGTAAATAGGCCTTTTATCGTTATGGCTATTAAACCAGTCACGTTTTTCGTCAACGGTCACTTCTTCGGTATCTGCAGTTACCATTCGCCCTGCAATAGTTTCGTTGTAAATGGCTACAATTTCTTTAAGGTCATTAATAGTTGCTAAACGGATTGTCATAGGTCATTTGAGGGTTGATCAATTTGTTCCATATTAGCGTATGATTATCCAATCAAACAATCGTAAATTTTAGGTAATGTAATGCTAAAAAAAATTATAATAGGATTAATGGCTTTATTTATTAATGCTTCACTCCAAGCTGAAACATCATCAACTATTAACCAAACCTCTGCCCAAGACTGTCAAGATTTTACTAATGTAGATATGCGAAAGCTTCGCTCAAAAGAATCGATTAACTTGTGCAAATTCAAAAATAAGCCTTTATTGATAGTAAACACGGCGAGTAATTGTGGGTTTACGCCTCAATTTAAAGGCCTTGAAGCATTATATCAACAATACAAAGATCAAGGTTTAGTCGTATTAGGGTTCCCCTCTGATGACTTTTTTCAAGAAGAAGATAATGAAAAAGAAACAGCAAAAGTATGCTTTGTAAACTATGGTGTAACTTTTCCCATGTTTGCCACCAGCAAAGTTCGTGGTAGCGAAGCAAATCCAATTTTTAAATATTTGAATGAGCAAACTAGCTCTCCAAATTGGAACTTTTATAAATACTTAGTGTCTGCTGATCGTAAAACAATTTTACGGTTTAACAGTAAAGTGGCACCTGATTCAGAGCAAATGATTACTGCAATTGAAACTGTGTTTTCTAATAAATAAGTTTATACTGGTACAATTAGTTGAAACTAACTAGAATGACATTTCAATTCGGTTAAAAAAACACCACATTATATTCGGGAGATTTTATGACAGTAGCAAGCGCACGACACATACTTGTAGACAGTGAAGCACAATGCTTAGACTTAAAAACAAAAATTGAGCAAGGCGAAGACTTTGCTGAATTAGCAAAAGCACATTCTAATTGTCCTTCAGGTCAGGATGGCGGTGCTCTTGGTGAGTTTGGCCCTGGTATGATGGTTCCAGAGTTTGATAAAGTTGTATTTTCTGCGCCAATTAATCAAGTACAAGGCCCTGTACAAACTCAATTTGGTTATCATTTACTTGAAGTTACTAGCCGTTCAGAATAAATTTAACTGTACTGTAAGTAACATTTGATAAAAGCCGCTTATGCGGCTTTTTTATGGAGTAATTATGCAATTAATTGGTTCTGTACCTTCACCTTACGTACGCCGAATTAGAATTTGGGCGCAAGAAAACGACTGCAAGCTAGAACTTGTAAGTTTAGACATATTTTCTGATCAAGACCGCCCTACCATGGCCAGTAAAAACCCGGCTCGAAAAATCCCGATTTTGGTAGATGGTGACTTAACACTTAGCGACTCTAATTCTATATTGCGTTATTTACTTGAAAAAACAGGTCAGCCAAAACTAACGTGGCCTCAAGAGCACTTACTTACAACTATAAATGCCTGTAACGATTCGTTAGTAGAAATGGTGTTGTGTAAACGTTCTGGATTTGACACCAAAAGCGATAAATTATTTTTTAATCTGCAAAACGAACGTATTGAGCAAACATTGAGCTTTTTAAATTCTCATTTAAGCGATGAAGAATTTAAAAGCTGTGAATACCTCAACATCAGTTTATACTGCCTGCTTGATTGGATTTGCTTTCGCGAATTGGCTGACTTTAGTCAGCATTCAGCGCTTGTTGCTTTTCATAAGCAATATGGTGAGCGCCAAGCAGCAATAGACACTAATCCTCGTCACTAATTTAAAAGGGTAAACACATGAGCGATATCGAAATTGAATCACAACTAGTTAGCTTCGTAGAAAAAGTACGTGTTAGCGAAGTAATTTGGGCACTTGGTGCAGAAGATAATGGCTTTGTAGTGTGCGATTCTAACCAATTTGACGAAACTGACGTACTACTGCTTTGGGAAAGTGAAGCAGCAGCAAAAGCACAGTGTAAAGAAGAGTGGAAAGATTACAGTCCAGTAGAAATCAACCTTGATGAATTTCTAGATGCATGGGTTGAAGACTTAAATGAAGATAATGCACTTGTTGGTATTAACTGGAATGATGACCAAGTATGTGCAGAAATTGAGCCTACAGGTTTAGCTCGCGCATTGAGTGAATAATACTTTATACGCTTTGCGTTAAAAGCGAATAAAACCCGACTAGCATCTATTGCTAGTTGGGTATAAAATAAAACACATCATTATTTTCAAGGTATTACGTTGAAAACCCATCTTGGTCGCCGCCCCTTTTCCGCCATGGAATTGCACACCCTTTATAACGGATATATATACGGTGATTTTAAAGTTGCACGAGAGCAACCAAAACACTGGCACTTTTGGCTCCCTTTAATTGCATATTATAGCGGTGCTTATAGCGATGAGATTGGTTACTTAACGCTTGATGATCTGTCTCTTGAAAAAAATGTCTTATGTTTTAATTTTTATACCCACGGTAAAATTAAACCTCGTTTAGTTCCAGTACATCAAGCTCTTATAAATGCTGGATTTAATGAATATATAACATTCATCAAATCGCAAAACCAACACCGATTAATGTTCGACTTACCCGCTAAAACTGGCAGGTACAGTGAAAAAGTACGTATTTGGTTTTCAGGTGAAGGGGAGCGAGCCGGTTACCTGCAAAAATGTGATATACCAAACGTAGATCAACTCGGTATGAAAACAGCAATAAGCAGTCTTCGTCTTAACTTTGAGCAACAAGTGCGTATATACGCCCTGCAAGCTAACTCTAAAGACACATTTAATTATTTAATGGGCTTTAACGAGTATCCACACGATGTGTTTAGCGATACTCACTTATTAAATACCGTTGTCCAACAAATACGTATTATTAACTCACACCTGCATTGGCAGCGTTTTATAACACGCGAAAGCCACTGACAAACTTTGTTACTATTTCCCTTTAAAGTCACCGTTATAATCAATTACTCTATTTAAAAAAACTGTTAGGATATCTAACCCCCTAATTATATGAGCATAAAAAAGCCTATTTAGGGTAGTTTCTAACAACAACAATCTAGGGATCACTATGTTTCTTAAAAGCCTCTTAACAGTGAGCGTTGCTTTGGCAATGGGTGCTGCAAACGCTAACGAATTCGTTATTGAAAAACTCGCAAAACCAAGTTCACAACAGGTCTCGTTAACACTCGACCCGAGCCAAGATACATTCACAGGGATGACTGAGATTTCTCTAGAAGTACTAAAGCCAACAAAATATATTGAGTTAAATGGCGTAGCTTACGCTGTTAAAATGGCGCAACTGCTTGGTGATGAAAGCTGTGATTTAAACAATGAAATGCTTAAAACAGGTAAAGTTAAATTTAGCTGTGATGAACAAATTCAACCAGGTAAATACACACTTAAAGTTGATTTTTCAGCGCCATATAACCGTCAAAGTGTTGGTTTATACAAAACATTAGACCAAGGCACACCTTACTTATTTACTCAATTTGAAATGAGTGATGCACGCCGTGCATTTCCTGTTTTTGACGAGCCAAGTTACAAAATTCCATTTCAGTTAACGATTACTGCGCCTACATCACAAAAAGTATATTCAAATACGCCAGAACTAAAAACAACGGTTGATGGCGATATGACCACACACTTTTTTGATAAAACACCGCCAATCCCTTCATACCTAGTGGCAATGGCCGTTGGCCCATTTGAAGAATTAGAAATTAAAGGCATGCCAATTCCTGGTCGTGTAATTACGCCACAAGGTAAAATTCACTTAGCCCAATACGCAAAAGAAAATATGCCAAATGTACTAGGCGCACTTGAAGCGTATTTTGGTATTCCTTACGTTTACAAAAAATTAGACTCAGTAGCGGTACCAGAATTTCCATTTGGCGCAATGGAAAACTCAGGCTTAGTTACCTACAGAGAAGATATTTTACTGGTTGATTTAGCTGCCGCAACACGTAGTAAAAAACAACGTAATGTATCAATTATTGCTCACGAACTTGCTCACCAATGGTACGGTAACTTAGTAACCATGAAATGGTGGAACGACTTATGGTTAAACGAAGCGTTTGCTAGCTGGATGGCTGCAAAAATTACTAAGCAGCTTAACCCTGAGTTTGAATCGCATCTAGACCTGCCACAAAACAACGTAATGGCACTTGATGCACGTTTAAGCACTAAGCCTATTCGTAAGCCAATTAAAACCGAAGCCGACATTATGGATGGTTTAGGCCTTGCTTACAGTAAAGGCAGCTCAGTACTTGCTATGGTTGAAAACTGGATTGGCGAAGATGCATTTCAAAAAGGTATTCAAAGCTACTTAAAAGAGTTTTCGTACAAAAATGCTGAAGCGGCTGATTTATGGGAAGCACTAGGCAAAGCATCAAACAAAGATGTAGCAAGCGTTTTAAAATCGTTTATTGAGCAATCCTCTTTCCCACTAGTTAAAGTGACTCAACAAGGTAGCAAAGTAACTATTTCACAAAGCCGCTTTGTAAATGCAGGTGTGGATGCGCCAGAGCAGCTATGGAATGTACCGGTTGCAATTAAGTATGGTGCTGGCGATAAAGTAAAAACAGCAAACGTATTACTTAATAAACAAAGCCAAACGCTAGACTTAGACTTTGAACCAGAGTGGATTTATCCTGACCAAGGTGCACTAGGCTACTATCGCTGGGTAATGGATGACGCACAATTTAGCGCACTTGTTAAAAAAGCGCCAAGCGTACTGAGTGACCGTGAGCGTTTAGCGTTACTATCAGCTACTGATGCACTACTTGATGCTGGTGTTATATCTGCTGCTAAGTTAATGCAAACACTTGAAGTGTTCGTAAGCGATAGCCATCCTCGCGTAGCAAATACCGCACTAGGTTACTTAGTATCGCAACAACGTACTTTTAAAGACGATAGCAATAAAGATTTATGGCCTGAATTTATTCGTAATGCGGTAACGCCTGCGGCTAAAAAATATGGCCTAGAAGCTAAAGCGGGAGAAGATGGAGCTATTGCACAACTTCGTGCAGCCGTTGTATCACGCTTAGGTTTTGATGGTGAAGATCAAAACGTCATCAAAAAGGCAAAAGAACAAACACAAGTTTATTTAAATGATCCACAAAAAGTAGATCCTTATTTAGCGGGTACGTACTTAACTCTTGCTGCTTTTCATGGTGACAAAGCGCTGCTTGATCAGTTCATGACAACGTTTAAAACCACAAAAGATCCACAAGTACGCACTAACATGCTTGCTGCAATGGGCTTTTTTGGCAAACCTGAGTTACAAAAAGCGGTATTAGCTTATAGTTTAACGGATGAAGTAACGGCATCTGACATGCGCACTATTTTGTCAGGTCAAAGTTATACAGATGAGCGCCAAGCGTTATTTATTGACTGGGTTTACAGTAACTACGATAAAGTAACAGCAAGCTTACCGCCGTTCTTTATTCCTAACTTACCGTACTTTACAACTGCAAGCTGTAATGCAGAAAGCCTAGCTAAAACAAAAGTATTTTTTAACGAAAAAGTAGCTGATGTAGCAGGTTACGCTCGTACATTAAGTAAACTTGAAGAAAGCACAAACGATTGTATTGCGCTTAAAACACGCGAACTTGAATCGGTTAATAGCTTCTTAAAAAGTAAGTAACTCTTAGTTATTAAGCTATAAAAATACAAAAGCCGCTGAATATAAATTCAGCGGCTTTTTACGTTTTATATAAAATTAGTTACCAATAATCATAGTTAGCTTGGCTATAAAGTCTTTTGCTGCTTGCTCAGAATTTATTTTAAATGCCACGCCATAGTGAATAGGTTGGGCGCTTTTAAAAATACGCGTAGGAAAGCGTGTCATCTCGCTGCTATGAAAGTACCCTTGAGCACGCGTTACGCCATCAATATCACTAAAATCATCACTAAACACTTCAAATGCGGGGCGAATTACTATTTTACCCTTGCCACTTTCGCTGTGGGTATAAAATGCTTCTTTAGAGTTTACTAACATGTACTCTGCAATATTTTTAATCTTAAAATTACTTCTACACTGTAATTTAATAAGCTGTTCTGTCAGCTCGTCTGCACTATAAGCCACGTGTAATCCCTATTAATTAAATTTACGCATTAGATTAACGCATACACACAATAAAATCTGAATTTATTTGTCTGCTTTACTTCGTTATATCACATACAAAAGCGAGTTTTTCATTGTTGAAACTCATTCTTGTTATATTTGTTTCGCAGTAAGTGCTTAAATTAAGCCATTGCGATACTTCGTCACTGCCCTCAAGCTTGCGTTGATAAACGCGGTTCTTAATTGCGTAAGCGATAGTTGCATCATCTTTTAAAATAAAATCTTGTACTTGAGCTGGCAATCTTAGTAAATCTTCAACTTGTTTATCTTGTGGATTAAAACTTGCTAAAATGTGTTGCTCGTTTTTAGTGTAACTAAATAAAAATGTAGCCGTCGCGTTATTATAAATAAGTGTTCGGCCAATATTGCTGGCAGCTATTTTTCCCTTTGCTTCTTCAACTAATGTATATTGAAGGGTATGAGGCTTTCCTAAAATAAACATCACTAAATCATTTTGAACGCCCCAAGCATGGTATCCAACAGGCTCAATCCAATCAAAAATACGACTTGGCGCATCTTCGTTTTTACGTGGGTATCGCCACAACTTTTGTTTACCATCTGCCTCAACAACAATCGCTGATACTGCATCACCACTAGGCATAACAGTTGGTGAATATTCGCTTACGGGAGAGTTACTGATATTAGTTACTTGTTTTGATGTTAAGTCATAATAAGCAATATCGGTTTGGCTCTGCCCATCTGTAATGACCTCATGAGTAAAATATAAACCGTCGCTTGTTAAGTATGGTTGATTGTTATAACTATTTTTATCACTCACTATACTAACTTGTACCCCATAAGGCGTATTTAAATCAGCAAGTAATACTTGGCTTTTTGGCATGCTAGCCTGCGCCATAATTGGGCTAAGCGCTGCTATAGAAAATACCCCAAGTAATGGTTTAATAAGTTTCATGCTTTCTCTCGTTTTAATTTTAAGCACCTCATGATAACGTTATTTGCTGATGACGTCACTTGAGCTAAGTCAGTCAACTCTTAAGATACCCAAACGACTTAAAATAATGTTAAGTTTAGTCTGGTTATAAAACCTGGTCCTAAAAAAGAGAATTAACATGTCAGCTAAAAATCCTATTATTGCGATTACGGGTTCGTCTGGTGCAGGTACAACCACCACAACCAATGCAATTAAACATATTTTCCGTAGCCTTAATATTGAAGCGGCTTTTATCGAAGGAGATAGCTTTCATCGTTACACTCGCCCTGAAATGGATAAAAAAGTACGTGAAGCGCAACAAGAAAATAAACACATTAGTTACTTTGGCCGAGAAGCAAATGATTTTGGTTCTTTAGAAGCGTTGTTTGAAAACTATAGTGAAACAGGCCAAGGTAAGTTACGCCGTTATTTACACACTTTTGATGAAGCCGTTCCATACAATCAATTACCGGGTACATTTACTCCTTGGCAAGACCTTGATAGCAATACCGATATTTTGTTTTATGAAGGATTGCACGGCGGCGTAGTTGATCAAGATGTAGACGTTGCAAAGCATGTTGATTTATTAATAGGCATGGTGCCTATTATTAACCTTGAATGGATTCAAAAATTAATACGCGACACATCCGAACGCGGCCATTCTCGCGAAGCGGTTATGGGTTCAATTGTGCGCAGTATGGATGACTATATAAATCATATTACCCCGCAATTTTCTCGTACCCATATTAATTTTCAGCGAGTGCCTACTGTTGATACCTCAAATCCATTTAGCGCCAAAGATATTCCATCACTCGATGAAAGTTTTGTAGTTATTCGCTTTAGAGGAATTGATGATGTTGATTTTCCTTATTATTTACGCATGATCGAAGGCAGCTTTATGTCTCGTATAAATACACTTGTAGTACCAGGCGGTAAAATGGGCTTAGCTATGGAGCTTGTGCTTACCCCATTGATTAAAGATATTATTTTGAAAAAGCGTGCACTGGAAAATCTAGCTCCTCTCGATTTGCCTATTTAACTCCTCTTCTAAGATTGAGCCAACTCACGTACACTGCTGATTTTACTCAAGGTGAGATCAGCATGTCACAACAATTAAAAATTATTGTCGGTTCTAAAAATCCTGTAAAAATAAACGCCGCTAAACATATTTTTACTATGTATTTTCCAGAATGTATCATTGATTGTGAAGGTGTGAATGCTCCCTCAGGCGTGCCCGATCAGCCTATTGGCGAAGACGAAACACGTATTGGCGCGCAAAACCGCGTAAATTATTGCAAAGAGTACCACCAAGCTCACTATTACGTTGCAATGGAGGGCGGTGCAGAGCAATTTAGCTATGGTGCAGCAACCTTTGCTTACGTAGTTATTGATAATGCGTTAAATCAAGTTGTAGGGCGTAGCAGCAACCTTCCTCTACCCCAAGTGCTTTATAATGCTTTACTTAAAGGTGAAGAACTTGGCGATGTAATGGACAAAGCATTTAATACCACCAACGTTAAACAAAAAGGTGGCGCTATTGGTCTGCTTACAAACAATCATGCCACTCGGGAAAGTACCTACACACAAGCACTCACTTTAGCTATGGCGCCTTTTTTACACCCTGAGCTATACAGCCAAACAAATTAATTTAGGAAGTTTAATGAAGTACAACTATGTATTGTTTGATGCAGACGAAACCTTATTTAGGTTTGATATTTTAGCGGGTATGACTCGCATGTTTAAAGCTTACAACGTAGATTTTAGCCAAGACGATTATATTCATTATCAAAAAACCAATAAGCAGCTGTGGGTTGATTATCAAGATGGCACTATTAGCGCAGATTACTTACAAGTAACTCGCTTTAATGAATGGGCTGCAAAGCTAAATGTGCCAGCAAAAGAGCTAAATGATGCTTTTTTAGATTCTATGGCGCAAATTTGCGAGCCATTACCTGGTGCTATTGAGCTTTTAAATAAACTTAAGCCGCACGCTAAGTTAGGTATTATTACTAACGGATTTGCCCGCTTACAAACCGTACGTCTTGAGCATACTGGCTTAAAAGATATGTTTGAATGGTTAGTTATATCTGAGCTTGTAGGTATAGCAAAACCGAATAAAGCGATTTTCGAGCACACATTTGAGCTAATGGGTAACCCAGATAAATGCGAAATACTTATGGTAGGTGATACAGCGGCAAGTGACATACTTGGCGGCAACAATGCTGGTATTGATACTTGCTGGTTACAGCACCCTGGTGAGCGATTAGCCGACGGAATAAAGCCAACCTATACAGTAACTAATTTAAATCAGTTACAAACTCTTTTAGAGTTATAATAAAGTAAATTTCACGCAAAAAAATGACGCTAATAAGCGTCATTTTTTATAACTGTTTTTCGAGCTTCGCTATAACGCTTTTAAGCGTGGGCTAACTCAAGACCGGGTGCAGGCATCGTCACAGGCGTTTCAAATGTTGCCCACTCCCATGCTGACTCTGTTGCCATAATTTTACGAAGTAATTTATTATTTAAATCATGACCTGACTTAAATGCAGTTACTTTACCTAAAAGGTTATGGCCTGTCATAAACATGTCACCAACACAGTCTAATATCTTGTGCTTAACGAACTCGTCGCTATAACGTAAACCGTTAGGATTTAAAACTTTGAATTCATCAAGTACAACTGCACTATCCATGCTCCCACCTAGCGCTAGGTTGTTTGCATGCATGTATTCAATATCTTTCATAAATCCAAAAGTACGCGCACGGCTAATTTCTTCAATAAAGCTTTGCGTTGTTATATCCAACCCAATACGTTGGCGACTTTCATTGATAGCAGGGTGGTTAAATGCAATCTCAAAGTCGATATGAAAACCATCATATGGTTCAACTTCAGCCCATTTACCATCTTCTTCAATGCGTACTTTTTCTTTAATACGGATAAAGCGTTTAGCAACGTTTTGCTCTTCAATTCCGCCTTTCTGCAACAAATATATGAATGGTAATGCACTACCATCCATAATCGGCACTTCTGAGCTATCTAATTCTACAATTAAATTATCAATCCCCATTGCAGCCACGGCTGCAATAAGATGCTCAGTAGTCGATAAGCGAACACCATCTTTGTTAATTAAACAGGTACACAGCTGCGTATCACCAACGGCTTCAGGTGTTGTTTCAAAATCAACAACCGGATCAAGGTCGACACGACGAAATACAATCCCAGTATTTGCGCTCGCAGGTCGGAGAGTTATTGTGACCTTCTCACCTTTATGAAGTCCAATTCCTATGGCTTTGACTACTTCTGCAATCGTACGCTGTTTAATCATAGGTATGCTCACTTTTAAATCAGTTACAGTTATATGGCGGATTTTAACATAAATCCTTTTGCCTTTCAATATTCGTACATATTTCAAACAAAAGTATTGTTAAATGTTAATCAGCCTGCTTACGTAAAAAAGCGGGGATATCAAAATAATCACCACCTTCTGATTTATCCGCTTTTTTACTGTTTTGCGCTGAAGAGCTTGATGCACTGCTTGAGCTCGTTGAAGGCGCTTTTTCTTTACTTTGCGTTTGCGCTTTAGCAGTGTTTTCTTCAGTGTTTGTATCTTGGCTTGCAAAGCTTGGTACGTACATACTGCTCGTTTGGTTTGATGTGCTTGCAACATCAGAACCTGATGCTTTTTTAAAGCCGTTATCAACAATACCAAACTGTGGACGACGATCGCCGCCTAAGCCAGTTGCAACAACCGTTACACGTAGCTCATCAGTCATTTCTGGGTCGATTACCGCACCAACAACAACCGTTGCGTTTTCTGACGCAAGTGCTTTAACGTGATTACCAACAATTTCAAATTCTTCAATCGCAATGTCCATACCTGCGGTAATATTAACTAATATGCCTTTAGCACCTGTTAAATCAACGTCTTCTAGTAGTGGGCTTGAGATAGCCGCTTCTGCTGCTTCTTGTGCACGATCAGGACCTGACGCAGACGCCGTTCCCATCATTGCAGTACCCATTGCAGACATTACAGTTCTAACATCGGCGAAATCCACGTTAATTAAACCAGAACGTGTAATTAGCTCTGCTATACCTTGTACCGCACCAAATAATACGTCATTAGCTTTAGCGAAGGCATCTAGAAGTGTAGTCCCTTTTCCTAAAACTTTAAGCAATTTATTGTTCGGAATTGTAATAAGTGAATCTACAATTTCTGACAATTCATTAATACCTTGTTCAGCGGCTGCTGCACGTTTTTTACCTTCAAAATCAAAAGGACGTGTTACAACTGCAACAGTTAAAATACCTAGCTCTTTTGCTATTTTAGCAACTACCGGTGCTGCACCAGTACCTGTACCACCGCCCATACCTGCTGCAATAAAGACCATATCGGCGCCTTCAAGGCTGGCACGAATTGTATCTGCATCTTCTTCAGCCGACTTACGGCCTACTTCAGGGTTTGCGCCCGCACCCAACCCAGAGGTTATTTGCGTGCCTAGCTGAACTGTAATATCGGCAGCAGAGTTACGTAATGCTTGCGCATCAGTATTAGCGGCTATAAAACGCACGCCTTCTATTTGTTGTTTTACCATGTGCTCAACAGCGTTACCGCCACCACCGCCCACGCCGATTACTTTTATTACAGCTTCTTCGCTGTGTTGTTCCATTATATCAAACATGTTTACTCTCCGACTTGAGTCTTAAAACTCGCCTTGGAACCATTTAGTAATGCGGTTCCACCAATTATTGTTATCCTCTGCTTTCGACTTTTGTGCATTCATCGATTGCATGGTACGCCCGTATTGTAACAAACCAACAGCGGTTGCGTACGAAGGATCATCTACATAGTCTGTCAAACCAACCATCCCGATTGGTTTGCCTATTCTTACTGGCATTTGGAAGATGTCTTCTGCCACTTCCATCGCGCCAGTCATTTTAGCAGTTCCGCCTGTAATAACGAGACCTGCCGCAATTTGGTCTTCTAAGCCTGAACGACGAATTTCTTCCATCGCAAGCTCAAATAATTCTCTAAAACGAGGCTCTACCACCTCAGATAATGTATGGCGCGACATTAACCTTGCTGGTCGTCCGCCTACACTTGGTACTTCAATTGTGTCTTCGCTACTGGCCATTTGGCTACTAGCACATGCGTATTGTACTTTGAGTGACTCGGCATGTGATATAGGTGTGCGAAATATTTTTGCAATATCACCAGTAACTTGGTTACCCGCCACTGGAATAACCGCAGAGTGACGAAGTGCACCATTAATATAAATGGTGATATCCATAGTGCCGCCACCAATATCAAGTACTGCAACACCTAGCTCTTTTTCGTCATCTGTTAGTACAGAATAACATGACGCTAATGCAGTAAAGATAAGCTGATCGACTTCAAGACCACAACGCTCTACACATTTCTCGATATTTTTTGCCATATCGTTTGAGCACGTAATAATGTGTGCACGCGCTTCCATACGAACACCGCTCATGCCTAATGGGTTTTTAATCCCCTCTTGCATATCGATGCTGTACTCTTGCGGTAATGCATGCAGCATTTTACGCTCTGCCGAAATAGGCACAGAACGCGCAATATGAATTACATTTTCAATGTCTTCGTCAGTGACTTCGGTGTTATTAATTGCCACCACGCCACTTTCGTTTTGGCACTGTATGTGTTTGCCAGAAATCCCCAAATACACAGAGCTAATACGACAATCAGCCATTAACTCGGCTTCGTCTATTGCTCGGCGAATAGACTCAGACACTAAGTTTAAATCGTTAACGCCGCCTTTATCCATACCATGAGATACTTGGCTGCCCACACCAACAATGCTGAGCTTGTTATCTGCGGTGATTTCACCTACCGTGGCAACCACTTTCGAGGTGCCAACGTCTAACCCTATTACTAGGTTTCTTTCTGCTGACTTAGTCATGCCTTACTCTTATTTTGTAATTGTTCTTCTTGCACTGGCTTAAAGCTTACTGCAAGGCCGGTATCATACCGTAAATCTATTGTATCTACTTGTGCATCTGCACGTTGTTCCATTCGTGGGTAGACGTCTATAAAACGTTGCACACGCTTGGCTTTATCTTTACGTCCTAAATTTAAACGTATTCCGTTATCTAGCCATAATTGCCACGAAAAGCGCTCCGACAATGCCAAACTTGTTAACGTTAAGCCGTTAACTTTTAGCATCTCATCAAATTGCTTAAAAGCAATCCACGCTTCTTCTTCGCTGCCTTCTGGGCCGTATAACTGCGGTAAGTCATCATCTAACTTATCGCTGCTGGCTTGAAATGCTTGGCCACTTTGGTTGAGCAATAAGTCGCTATTCCAATGTGCTACTACTTCATGTTCAACTACATATACTTGTATAGTATCAGGCCATTGCTTACGTACCGAAGCGGTAGCAACCCAGGGCAAGTCTTGAACTAGCTGCTGCACATGCTTAACATCAAGTTCAAAAAAACTACTTAAATCGGCTTTTTTAATCGCTTTTATAATTGCCGTTTCATCTGTGTATTTAGGCAGCCCTTGCACTGTAAGGTGCTTAATTTGAGCATCTTTGTTTTCAACTAACCAATCCGATACACCTGTCGTAATTTGCACTAAGCCAATTACAACAATGAGAAAAAAACTCACACCAAAAATCAGAGACCAATTAAGCTTCAGTTTGATTTCTTGAGCTTTTTCTAAAAGGGGATGCATATTAAAGCGTTTGCTCTAAAATGCGAACAACTAATTGTTCAAAAGTTGCCCCATTCGCTTTTGCAGCCATTGGTACTAACGATTTTTCAGTCATGCCTGGTACTGTATTTACTTCAAGGAGATAAAAATTACCCTGCTCGTCTTGCATCGCATCAACACGGCCCCAGCCGCTTGCACCCACTAAATCAAAAGCATCTAGTGAGATAGCTTGTAAGTACTTAGTATCTTGCTCTGACAAATCTGCAGGGCAATGATACTGCGTAGTATTTGATTGATACTTAGCTTGGTAGTCGTAAAAACCATTTGGTGTCGTCATTTCAATGACTGGTTGTACTTCGTCGCCAAGCACTGTGATTGTAAACTCACGTCCCGTGATCCACTGCTCTACAAGCACTTGGTTATCAAACTTAAATGCATTAGCTAATGCATCTTCAAGTTCTTGTACTGTACTTGCTTGTGCCATACCTATACTTGAGCCTTCGTGCGATGGCTTAACCATTACCTTTTTAAACTCACCCATAATAGCTGCAGCATCAAAGCCTTTTTTGGCATCAACTACGGCATAAGGTGCGGTGCTTAATCCCGCTGATTTAAATAAGTGTTTACAACGTACTTTATCCATAGCAAGTGCTGAACCTAGTACATTACTGCCCGTGTAAGGCAAGTTCATAAATTCAAGCGCACCTTGTACAGTTCCGTCTTCGCCACCACGCCCATGCAAAGCAATAAAAACACGCTCTACATTTAATTCTTTTAATTCCCACAAAGAACGACTTTGTGGGTCAAATGCAATTGCATCAATACCACTATTTTGCAGTGCATTTAAAACAGCTTGACCCGATCGTAAAGACACTTCACGTTCTGCTGAGTTACCACCTAGCAGTACCGCTACTTTACCAAATTGTGTGTTTACCTGAGTCATACTTCACCTTGCTTAAGTTTTTCTATCGACATACCCGTCGCAGCTAATGTTTTAACTAACTGACCTATATTACCAGCGCCTTGAGTTAATACTAAATCATTATTTTGTAAATTTGCGGCCAAAACGCCAGCAAGTTCTGCATTTGTTGCCACATGCAGCGGCTCTTTGCCACGTTGACGAAGGCTACGGCATAAGCTTTTGCTGTCTGCGCCAACAATTGGATCTTCACCAGCGCTATACACATCAAGCAATAGCAACTGATCTACATCAGCAAGTACTTTTACAAAATCTTCGTATAAATCACGTGTACGAGAAAACCTATGAGGTTGATATACCATTACTAAACGCTTATCTGGCCATCCTTCACGTACTGCTGCAATTGTTGCTGCAACTTCTGAAGGGTGATGCCCGTAATCATCAACTAACATCACATTGCCACGCTCGTTTTCAAATTCACCATAGTGTTGAAAACGACGACCAATACCCTCAAACTTCTGCAGCGCTTCTAAAATTGCATGGTTCGCAATGTTTTGATCTTTTGCCACAGCAATTGCAGCGGTTGCATTAAGTGCGTTATGTCTACCTGGCATATTCAACGTGGCAGTTAAACACTCACCTTGCTTGTTAGTTACTGTAAATGTGCATGTATTAGCTGATTGGCTAAAGTCGCTCATGCGGTAATCAGCATCCTTCGATTCACCATACGTGATAACTGGGCGACCAAAGCGCGGAATAAGCTCAGCAGCAACTTCAGAGTCAATACATACAACGGCTAAACCATAAAATGGCAAGTTATGAATAAAATCTACATAGGTGTCTTTCATCTTTTCAAGACTACCACCGTAAGTATCCATGTGATCTTCTTCGATATTTGTTATCACCGATACCATTGGCTGTAAGTGTAAAAACGACGCATCGCTTTCATCTGCTTCTGCAATTAAAAAATCGCTTTTACCTACTTTTGCGTTACTACCTGCGCTGTTTAACAAGCCACCAATAATAAACGTTGGATCAAGGCCTGCTTGTCCATAAATGCTTGCAATTAAGCTCGTTGTTGTTGTTTTACCATGCGTACCCGCAATGGCTATGCCGTGACGAAAACGCATTAGTTCAGCAAGCATTTCTGCACGGCGTACAACGGGAACTCTTGCTGCTTTAGCGGCAATAATTTCAGGGTTTGTTTCATCAATCGCGCTTGAAACAACCACTACATTGGCATCTTTCACGTTATTTTCATGATGGCCAATAAATACTTCAGCACCGGCTTTAATTAAACGATCTGTCATAGCGCTATGAGCAATGTCAGAACCTGTAATACGGTAGCCTTCAAATGCGAGTACTTCAGCAATCCCGCCCATACCAGCTCCACCAATACCGATAAAGTGGATGGTTTCTATTCGGCGCATTGCAGGGCGTGTATGCTTTTCTTGTACTGATATCTCTTTCACTTATTTTCTCTTATTTGTTACTTGCTCACAGTGCGTAGCTACGCTTGCTGTGGCATCTAAAATGGCTTGTTTTTTTGCATTTGTAGCCATTTCAGTAATTAATGAAGGTTGGGCTAAATACGGGCTTAATAGTTCAATAATTGATTGTTTATTAAACTGCCCTTGCGGCATTAATAGTGCCCCATTTGCCATTACCAAATACTGTGCATTCGCTGTTTGGTGGTCGTCCACCGCATGAGGAAACGGGACAAAAACAGCCATTTTACCTGCCGCTGCGATTTCGCTAACAGTTAACGCACCTGCACGACAAACAACAATATCAGCCCAGCTATATGCTGCGTCCATATCATCAATAAATTCAGCTATTTTTGTATTATCGCCCGCTAAACCATGCGCTTTATAAGCTGCTTCTACAGTGGGTAAATGACCTTTACCTGTTTGATGCCACACATTTATTGGAGCTGTATTACTAAGGCCTTTAAATGCTTCTGGTAACGTCTGATTAAGCACTTGTGCACCAAGCGACCCACCAACCACTAAAATATTAATAGGGCTTGATACATCGCGTTTGACTATATCCATAACACTTTGACGAACTGGATTACCTACTAGCTCAGCTTGGCCTTGTGCAAACGCACTTGGAAATGCTGCTAATACGCGTGTAGCAAACTTAGCAAGCCATTTATTGCTCATACCGGCTACAGCATTTTGCTCGTGAATAACTAGCGGGATACCTAAACTTTTTGCTGCAATTCCCGTTGGACCCGTAACATAACCGCCCATTGCAAGTACTACATCCGGGCGCTGTTCTTTCAATACCTTACGCGCTTGCAATATTGCATTAAGTACCATGAATGGGGCTTTAATGAGACGTTTTAACCCATTGCCACGAACACCTTTAACATTAATGAAATCAATATCAATGCCATGCTTAGGAACAACACTTGCTTCCATTCGATCAGGAGTGCCAATCCAGCTGACTTGCCAGCCCTGCTGCTTTAAATAATCGGCCACTGCAATGCCAGGAAAAATATGCCCGCCAGTTCCACCAGCCACTACTACTAATTTTTTACTCATCGCTTACCTCCGCGTGAGGTGGCTTGTTTGGTTGCCATTTTGGTTTCAAAATCTACGCGCAATAAAATACCCGTGGCAATCGTCATAATTAATAAGCTTGAGCCGCCATAAGAAATAAACGGCAGGGTTAAGCCCTTCGTTGGTAAAATACCCGCGCTTGCACCTACATTCACCATGGTTTGAAATGCAAACCAAATACCAATGGCAAATGAAAAGTAGCCTTCGTATTCCTTACCGCATTTAAGCGCTTGTTGACCTATTAATAAGGCTCTAAATACTAAAGTAGCTAATACAGTTAAAATACTTACAACGCCTATTAAGCCAAGCTCTTCACCTATAACGGCAAAAATAAAATCGTTATGCGCTTCAGGTAAGTATTGTAGTTTTTGTACGCTGTTACCTAAGCCTTGACCAAACCAACCACCTTGGCTATACGCCATTAGTGATTGCACCAACTGATAACCTTTACCAAAAGGATCATCCCAAGGGTCTAAAAAGCCTACAACACGCGCCATTCGATATGGTTCAACAATAATTAGTAATACAACCAGACCCACGCCCGTTAAAATAAGTACAAAAAACTGCCATAACTTAGCACCAGCTAAAAACAGCAAGCCAACCGTTGTTACAAACATAACAACTACTGTGCCTAAATCGGGCTGTAGTAAAATAAGCAATGCATACACTGCAAATACTGCTATTGGCTTTGCAAAGCCTTTAATATTTTCTTGTACTTCTTCGCGTTTTCTTACTAAGTAACCAGCTATATAACTAAAAAAGTATAACTTAGCAGCCTCAGCAACCTGAAAACCAACAGGTCCAATAGGTATCCATCGTTTAGCGCCGTTCACTTCACGACCAATAATCAATACTGCTATTAATAGCACCATACCCAGTATTAATAGGTAAGGGTTTGAACGTTTCCACCACTCCATTGGCACGCAAACGCTTATCCAAAAAAGCACAAAAGCCATCGCCAAAAACATGCTGTGGCGAATGGTAATATGGTACGGGTCATCAAATAGTCGCTCTGCGGTAGGCATTGATGCACTGGTTACCATGATAAAACCAACACCAATTAGCATTATTACGCAGTATAATAGCGGCACATCGTATAACTGCCCTGAAGGCTTAGGTGTTAACGCATCTCTTATATCGGCAAAAGCAATCATGATTGCCCTGCCATTACACACTGAACGAAGTCATCACCACGTTGCATATAGTTGTTATACATATCAATGCTGGCACATGCAGGTGCTAATAAAACAATATTGCCTGCACTACTAAGTACTTTGGCCAAAGTAACGGCTTCTTCCATATTGTTAGTTAAATAACTCTTATTGGTAATCGCAGCTAAGTCACTTGCATCTTTACCAAAACAAATTAATGCTTTTACATGCTGTTTTATGTAAGGTTTAAGCGCATTTAAATCAGCGCCTTTAGCATCGCCACCAGCAATCACAATCAGATTTTCACCGTCACTTGCTAAACTATCTATTGCAGCAATGGTTGCTCCAACATTGGTAGCCTTCGAATCGTTAAAATACTTAACACAGTTAAGCTCTGCTATAAATTGGCAGCGATGAGCCAACCCATTAAATTGACCTAACGCATTTTTATATTGCTCTTTACTTACTTCAAACGAGCTTAAGAGCGCCATTACTGCAAGCGTATTTAAATAATTGTGCTTACCCACTACCGCAAGCGTATCAACAGGTAAAAAGGCATCGCCTTTAACCATAAAGTGAGTTTCGCCATTGTGCTGTGCTAAATGGTAATCACCTTGTTGAGCACCAAAGCTAATTAGAGGAGCCGTACCGCGCTCAACAGGACGTGTTTGAATGTCGTCTGCATTGACAACAACAAGCTCTGCACCGCCATAAATACTAAGCTTTGAATCTATATAAGCTTGGTAACTATCGTAGCGGTCAAGATGATCTTCTGACACATTTAATACCGTTGCACTTACTGGTTTTAAACTCGTTGTGGTATCTAACTGAAAACTCGATAACTCAAGTACATAAACATCAAAATCATCATTGAGTAAATCAAGTACCGCTGTGCCAATATTCCCACCCAAAGCAACTTTATAGCCGGCTTCTTTTAACACTTCATAAGCGAGCGTAACCACGGTTGACTTACCGTTAGAGCCCGTTACTGCAACGACAGATTTTGTATTAATGCGCGCAAATAACTCAACGTCACCAATCACTTCAACACCTGCGTTAATTGCATTTGCAACAGCTGGTATTTTTAAGCTAAGCCCAGGGCTTATAATAATCATATCGCTTAAACAAAGCTCTGCGTCATCCAAATTACCAAAATGGGTATCTAGAGTTGGCGCGTGCTCTTTTAACCAATCAATCCCCGGCGGGGTTGCTCGGCTATCAACGACCTTGGGGGCAAGGCCATGAGATAATAGAAAACGCACAATGCCCAGACCGGTTACACCGAGTCCGAGCACTGTTATTTGTTTGTTTTTTATCTCGTTTAAATACTGCATTTATCGAATCTTTAAAGTAGCTAAGCCAGTAAGCACTAGCACAACAGAAATAATCCAAAAGCGCACAATAACGCGAGGCTCTGGCCAACCTTTTAATTCGTAATGATGGTGAATTGGCGCCATTCTAAAAATGCGTTGTCCCCGTAATTTATACGACCCCACTTGTAATATTACCGATAGCGCTTCCATTACAAATACACCGCCCATAATAATAAGCAGTAACTCTTGGCGTACTAAAACAGCAATAATACCTAATGCGCCACCAAGTGCTAATGAGCCAACATCGCCCATAAATACTTGTGCTGGGTAAGTGTTAAACCATAAAAAGCCAAGCCCTGCGCCCACAATGGCAGTACACACAACCACAAGCTCACTCGCTAGCGGTAAATGTGGAATATGTAAGTAAGCCGAAAAGTTAATATTACCTGTTAAGTAAGCAATAATTGCCAATGCCGCAGCCACCAAAATAATTGGCACAATCGCCAAGCCATCTAAGCCATCGGTCAGGTTTACCGCGTTTGATGTACCTACTATCGCAAAATACGTAAGTACGATATAAAACAAACCTAATTGCGGTAACACGTCTTTAAAAAATGGAACAACAAGTGATGTTTCAGATGCTTGTGCACTGGTAAAGTACAAAGCAGTAGCAACAACTAATGCAATGACCGATTGCCAAAAGTACTTCCACTTAGCAATTAAACCTTTTGGATCTTTACGAATAACTTTACGGTAATCATCAACAAAGCCAACAATACCTAAAGAGCCAATTACAAACAGTGTTGCCCACACGTATTTATTTGATAAATCGGCCCAAAGTAGCGTGCTGGTAAAAATAGCCGCTAAAATAAGTAAGCCACCCATAGTCGGTGTACCCGACTTAGACAAATGCGATTGCGGACCATCGTCTCGAACTGTTTGGCCTATTTGCATACGTTGCAAACCACGAATTAACTTAGGCCCTAAATAAAGAGACATAATTAGCGCAGTTAAAATACCTAAAATGGCACGTAGCGTTAAATACGAAAAAACATGAAAACCACTAAAATACTGTGTTAAATACTCTGCCAGCCAAACTAACATTATGATACTCCATTGATGGCTTGTTGCTGGCCATTAACTAAATCGGTTACTAATAATTCCATGCGAGAACTGCGCGATCCTTTCACTACTATTGTTGTTTTAGTATTCACTTTATTAATACTTTCTTGAATTTTTTGCTGCATCTGTTCGCGACTCGAAAAGTGACGATTAGGGAGTTCAAACACATCACTTGCGTATTTACTTAATACACCTAATGTAAATAACTCATCAATCCCTTGCTCAAGTGCGTACTCGCCAACTTCTTGATGGTACTTACGTGCATCTTCACCTAGCTCACCCATGTCTCCGAGTGCTAAAATGCGGTGACCTTGCATGTCACTTAATAAGTCAATCGCAGCTTTTACCGACTTAACATTGGCATTATAGGTATCATCAACCACGGTGAGTAAGTCAGACACTTCAATCAAATTAACGCGCCCTTTTACATCACCCATTGTGGCAAGTGCATTGGCTATTTCTTCAAGGGTTACATCAAATTCACTAGTCAGTGCAGCAGCGATAAGTGCATTACTAATATTGTGCTTACCAGGTAGTGCCAAAGTAACGGGTACTTGTTTGTTTTTAGTGCAAAGCGTAAAGCTTGCACGCGCATTGTCATCAAGCGTGATGTTCTCTGCCCAAATGTCTAGCTTTTCGGTTGTAGAAAAACGTTTAACATTACGTCCTTTAAGTTTATCAAGCCAATACGGGCTAAATTCACTATCGCAGTTAACAATAGCAACGCCGTCATCTACAAGGCCGTCAAAAATCTCACCTTTAGCTTTTGCAACCCCCATTAAACTACCAAAACCCTCTAAGTGAGCTGCTGCAACATTACATACAACGGCTACATCTGGTTTTGTCATTGCAGTGGTGTAAGCAATTTCACCTAAGTGATTTGCACCCAGTTCAATTACTGCAAAACGATGTTGAGGCTCTAAGCGCAATAACGTAAGTGGGACGCCTATATCGTTATTAAAATTACCTTTAGTGGCTAATACATCACCGTGAACCGACAAAATTGCCGCACACATTTCTTTTACAGTTGTTTTGCCTACACTACCTGTAATTGCAATTGTTTTAGGCGCAACTTGCGCCATAACAGCAGTCCCAATTACACCAAGTGCAATACGAGTATCGGTCACTATAAATTGTGGAATATCTACATCTACTTTATGCTGAACAACAACGCCAATCGCGCCTTTTTGTTTAGCCTCAGTTATAAATTTATGACCATCAAAATTTGGCCCTTTCAGTGCTAAAAACACTTCGCCATCGCACACTGTACGAGTATCAGTATTTATATTAAGTACGCGTTGATTATCACCTTGATAATCGGTTGTTAGCACATTAGCTAACCAATCAAAATCCATTGGGATCATTGTGTTATCCCTCTTACTGCTTTTTTTAGTTGTTCTTGTACATACCGGCGATCGCAAAAGTCGATTCGCGTATCACCTACAATTTGATAATCTTCGTGGCCTTTACCTGCAATCAAAATAACGTCATCAGCTGTAGCGTTTTCTATAGCAAAACGAATTGCAGTCGCTCTATCAGCCTCTAAATGTGCATTTTGAGGATGGGTTAAACCGGCTGCTACATCTGCAATAATGTCATCAGGGTTTTCTGAGCGAGGGTTATCACTGGTAATAATAACTTTATTAGCGTTTTGCTCTGCGGCTTGCGCCATCAATGCACGCTTTCCTTTGTCTCTGTCACCACCACAACCAAATACACAACTTACACCACCTGGCACATGTTGCTGCAATGCTTGTAATGCAAGTGCAAGTGCATCGGGTGTATGTGCGTAATCAACAACACACGTTGGCATGCCTGCTTGGCTAAATGCTTGCATTCGCCCAGCTACTGGCTGTAACTGCGCACAACCTGAAACTAATTGCTCAAGCGGATAACCAAGCCCTAGTAATGTAGCGATCGCGGCCGTTAAGTTATATAAGTTGAATTCGCCAAACAGAGGCGATTTAATCGACATATCACCCCAACTAGTCGATAACTGCGCCGAAATACCGTCACTTGAATATTCAACATTAGAAAAATAAACGTACTGAGCATTCTTAGGGGCTAAGTTTTTGCGGCCATAACAAACTAGGTTATTAAAGTCATACTTTTCAAGCCATTGCTCAGCTTGAGCATCATCTTGATTAAGCACTACAACCTCTGGCTCAAAGTCACGGAAAAGCATTAGTTTCGCATCACCGTAACTTGCCATATCACCATGGTAATCTAAGTGATCGCGCGAAAGATTAGTAAACACAGCCGCTTTAAACGCGCATTTAGCAACGCGCTGCTGCACTAACCCATGAGATGACACTTCCATAGCTACCAGCTTTTTATGCTGCGAATTTAAATCGCTCAAAATATGCTGTAAATCAACCGTTGAAGGTGTGGTATTAATCAGTGGAATTAAGTTATCAGGATGACCATAACCTAAAGTGCCTATAATAGCCGACTCAGTACTACAAAATTGTGCTAAGTGGGCAATCATAGCTGTGGTCGTCGATTTCCCATTTGTACCTGTTACACCAATTAAATCAAGAGCCTGACTTGGCTGGTTATAAAAGCGACTTGCTAATTCTGGAAGCTTTTTATCAAGCTCCGAAACTAAATATAGTGGCTCAAAACTTGTTTCAAATTCACATAATCTGTCAGCAATAATAGCTGTTGCGCCATTTTCAATTGCTTTACTAATAAATTGTCCGCCATCAAGTGCATGGCCTTTAATTGCAACAAATACATCACCTGGCGTTACTTCACGACTATCTAGGCGTAAATGTTTTACCAGTTGCGAGGGCGCATCTATTTCGATGTATTTTAAAATATCCTTTAAATCACGCATCGTTATCTTTACCTTGTACGTATGCAACCTCTTCCTTGTCAGGCGCTACGTTTAATATTCTTAATGCGTTAGAGATGATTTCTGCAAATGCAGGGCCAGCGGTGGCACCTCCATAGTACACATCACCACCTGGTTCATTAATCATAACTACCACGGCTAAACGAGGATTACTTGCCGGCGCTACACCTGCAAAATAACCTACATATTCATCACCATAACCACCTGCTACGGCTTTTTTAGATGTACCTGTTTTACCAGCTGCACGATACCCATCAACTTTTATGTTGCGAGCAGTACCGTCTTTTTCAAATACACTTTCCATCATGTGCACTACGGCTTCTACGTCTTTTTGTTTAAAAATACGTTCGCCTTCAGGTATATTATCTTGCTTTAAAATAGTCAGAGGTCGATTAACCCCACCAGCGCCTAACATGGTATAAAAACGTGCCATTTGCGCTGTACTTACCGAAATCGCATAACCAAACGATAAAGTCGCAATTTCAAAGTCAGACCAACGGCGATTTGGATAAAACAAACCACTGCTTTCACCTACCATTCCAGTACCAGTATCACTGCCAAAGCCTACTTTTTGGTATAAGCCAACAAGGTAATCTTTAGGCACTAACTGAGTAACCTTCGCAACTCCCATGTTTGAGGAGTACTTTAATATTTCGCGCAGTGTTAGTTCGCCGTGATTACGAGTATCTCTAACTAAACTACCACCTAAACGCATCCAACCTGGGTAGGTATCAATCGTGTCATCTGCCTGAATGGCGCCGTAGTCTAGCCCAGCCAAAATGGCTAGAGGCTTAACAGTTGAGCCTGGTTCAAACAAATCTGTAATTGCGCGGTTACGACGCTTATGAGGTGCAGCATCGCTTAAGTTGTTTGGATTAAATGAAGGGCTATTTACCATTGCCAGTACTTCACCGGTTTTAACATCAACGACCATAGCTGAGCCCGATGTGGCTTTATAAGTCAATACAGCTGATTTTACAGCCTTGTATGCAATAGCTTGAATTCGTTGATCAATACTTAGTTCTATGCTTTCTGGCTCTACACGTTCACGTTCGTCAAGTACTTCTACCTCACGCCCTTGTGCGTCTTTACGAATGGTACGGCGGCCTTCCTCACCCGTTAAAGCGTTTTCGTAGAGCTTTTCAATGCCTTCAATGCCTTTGCCATCGATATTGGTAAAACCAATAACATGCGCGGTAACTTCACCTGCAGGGTAGTAGCGTTTAGATTCATCTAGTAAATGGATACCAGGGAGGCGTAAATCACCAATATAATTTGCTACAGCAGGAGTAACTTGGCGCTTTAAATACACAAAGCGACGCGAAGGATCGTTTAAAAGTCGAGAATTAATCTTTTTAGGATCAATCCGCAGCACATCTGCAAGCTCACGCCAGCGTAAATCGTTTCTATAATAAAGTGCAGTACGCTTATCAAGCTCAGCAGTGTTTTCAGTTAAAGATAAGTGATCTTCGCCGCTTTTGCGTGCTTGTTTGATTACTTTAGAAACAAGCGATTTATGTAATGCTTTAGGATCAGCATATACACTTACCACAGGCACACTTACCGCTAATTCTTTACCATTGCGGTCAAAAATCATTCCGCGTTGCACATGCAGTTTTTCAACACGTACCGTGCGCTTATCACTTTCTGAACGTGCTTTATCGGGTTCTATCACTTGTAAATAAGCAGCGCGAGATACGAGTGTTACAAACACCATAAACACAACTGTACACACCAGCATAAAGCGCCATGTGATTAAATTAGTGACTGGTTTTTTGCCTCTATTTCTCATTGTACTATTATTACCTGCTCATCTTGACTCGTAGGTCGTTTCATTTTTAATTGTGATATAGCAACTTCTTCAATGCGTGCATGTTGCGAATAAAATTCTTCTTCAACAAGTAAGTAGCGCCACTCTAAATCGAGTTCATCACGTTCTTGTAATAATTGATCTTGCTTTATAAGTTGCCCACGAGCTAAATGTGTTGTTTGCACAACAGCTAAACTAGAAGCGAATATCACAACCAACAAGGCCGAGGTTAGCTTGTTAGCACCTAGGCCTTTTAATATTTCAAAGAATAAATTGGGTTGACGATAGCTCGCTTTTTTACTCATCCCAACCTCTGTGCAATCCTAAGTACAGAACTACGAGAACGTGGATTACGTTCTACTTCAACAGTACTTGGCTTAATAGCCTTACCCACTGCTTTTAACGTCAGGTTTTTATTTATTTGTGCATCAGTTAAAGGCAGACCTCTGGGTAACACTTCTCCCCTACTCTGTTTTCTAATAAACTGTTTTACAATACGATCCTCTAGTGAGTGAAAAGAAATCACCACTAAACGTCCGCCTGGCTTTAGCACTTTAACTGCAGACTGTAGCGCTGTTTGAATCTCTTCAAGCTCGCTATTAATGTAAATACGAATCGCCTGAAAAGTACGAGTTGCAGGGTGCTTAAACTTATCTTTTACCGGTACTGCTTCATCAACAAGGTCAGCAAGTTGCTTTGTTGTTGTAATTGGCGTGTGCTCACGAACTTCGAGTACTTTGTGTGCAATGCGTTTACCAAACTTTTCTTCGCCCAGTTTTTTAATTACGTGGGTAATATCATCTAACTCGGCTTCTGCTAACCACTGTGCTGCACTACGACCTGTTGTTGGGTCCATGCGCATATCAAGTGGCCCATCTTTCATGAAGCTAAAGCCACGTGCAGCGTCATCAAGTTGTGGCGACGAGACACCAATGTCTAATAAAATGCCATCCACTTTACCAATTAGATCGTTCTGCTCAGCTACTTCGTATAAATTTGAGAAACGAGTATGTGCAATCGCAAAACGTGGATCATCAGCAAATTTTTCGGCTGATTTTATCGCTTGTGGATCTTGGTCAATTGCTTGCAGGCGACCTTCATCACCAAGGCGTGCTAAAATTTGTCCAGAGTGGCCGCCACGTCCAAACGTACCATCCATGTATATACCGTCTGGCTTAATTGCGAGGGCATCGATGGTTTCGTCCATTAATACGGATACGTGTTCAAATTGCGCTGTCATTAGCTATTATTTGCCTTTTTTTGTGCTGTTAGAGTGTAAAATTATCTAAATCTTGGTTAGGCTCAAAATCGCCAAGCCTTTCAAGCTCGGTATCTTGCTGCATTTGTTCGTGCCAACGCGCCTCATCCCAAATTTCAAATTTATTCATCAAACCAACTAGCATGATTTTTTTGCCAAGTGATGCATGAGCCCGCAGTGACGGCGCAAGCAAAATTCGACCATTTTTATCAAGTTGATATTCAGTAGCATTCCCGAGCAACATACGCTGCATTCGACGGGCTCGTGGGTTCATATTGGAGATTTTAGCTAAACGGCTTTCTATTTCGAGCCACTCAGCCAGCGGATACAACCATAAACACGGCTCATTTAATGCGACGGTACAAATAACCGTTCCCTGATCTTCAGACAATAGAGATTCTCGGTACTTAGTCGGTACCGCAAAACGCCCCTTATCATCCAAACTCAGTGAACTCGCGCCACGAAACATAAAAAACCTACTTTAAAATTGTTTTATTCAACTTTTGTTTATTTTTATCCAGTGTGATCCACTAAAAACCACTTTTTACCACAGTGCTCCAGTTTAGGGCTTGACAAGCCATTTTGTCAAGTAAGCTGACCAGCTTTAGTGAGTCCCAAAGCTAGAAAAAATAAGGGCTCAAGCGAAGCGTTTGAATTATGTGGGAAAAAGTGGGATTGTGATGAAAAAAATATCTATTCTGTTTTTTATAACTTTCTGTTTACACGCTTTGCTTACTGAATAACCAATGAATATTTACAACTTTTTAAGCATTTTTACTCCCTTTGTAAAATTTACCTAACCGTGTAGTAATAGTTACTGTTTGCTTTAAATTATCAAATGTGAAAAAAGCTACATACAAACAATAAAATATAACACATTCAACAACTTAAAATAAAAAACAGTTTTGGTTTAATCATTGCATTATCTAAATCACTATTTAAATTTTTTAACTTATTAAGGATTGATTATGGCTACTGCAACAAATACGAAACCAAACACAACTTCAGATATTAAGCCTGACGTTAAACTAACAAATACTGAATCACCTCTTACAGAGAAAGCAACATCAGCGGCACATGATGCTGTAGATGCACTTTCTAGCAAAGCAGCAACAGCTGAAAGCAGTGTTCGTAAAGGCGCTTCAAGCTCAGCAGAAGCATTAAGTGAAAAACAACTTATTGCACGCGAAAAGTTAAGTGAATGTACAGCTAAAACTCGTGCATTTGCTTCAGAAAACCCATTAGCAACAGCGGGTATTGCTTTTGCTGCGGGTATGCTGATTACATCGCTATTTCGTCGTAAGTAATTAGTGATGAATAACCCACAAACAAGCGCAGCCAAGGATGGTGAAGCGCAAAACCAAACTACTGAGCAGCAGAGCCAAAAGGACGATTGGCAAGATCATATTGCAAAGCTTTTAGAGTACTCTAAGCAGCTCAAGGATGATTACCAAACTCAAGGAAAGATCACCCATCAGCTTGCTAAGGCTGAATGGCGGTTGTCGCTCAGATCGCTTGCATTGATCACTATATTTTTAGGCTGTTTTGCCAGTGGTTTGGTTTTGTTGTGGGCAGGATTTTTAGGTGCTGTTGGATACGGTGTATATGATCTTTTTGGGTCAGTATGGTTGAGTATTGCAACAGCTACTTTGCTGCAAGTTGCTTGTTTAGCATGGCTTTGGAAAAATACGGTTTACCTAAGCAATAAAATTGGCTTTAGTAAAACACTTAAAAGCTTAAAACAACTGTTTAACTTATAAGGAAATTACTATGTTAGTTAACTACTTAATTAAAGCACCTAATGAAAACGTTGATGCTCTTAGCAAGCAAATGCATACGCGCAGTGAGCTGAAACGCCAACATCATGCAGCGTTTCAATATAGGCTAAAGCGTTTTGCCGCAACTAAAGTGGGACTAACAAGTGCCTTTTTAGCCGGTGCAGCTGTACAAGCAGGGAAAGGCGAAACCAGCTTTGTAAGGAAATACGGCTGGCTTGTTAAGCTATTTGCTTAAACATTAAATATTTCTACCGTGATCGGATAAGTAATTAATACTTGGGCCACTTGGCACAACTTGTGTTGGATTGATCATTGTATGGCTAAAATAGTAATGACGTTTAATATGATAAAAATCAACTGTCTCTGCTATTCCCTTAACCTGATATAGCTCTCTAAGGTATCCGCTCAGTGAAGGATAGCTTTCAATTGTGCGTAAATTACATTTAAAGTGACCTACGTACACACTATCAAACCGAATGAGCGTGGTGAATAATCGCCAATCTGCCTCTGTGAGTTCATTTGTGGCTAAATAACGCTGCCTGCTCAGTATCCCCTCTACTTTATTGAGCGCTTTAAATAAATCATTAAATGCCTCTTCATAAGCATCCTGAGTTGTTGCAAAACCCGTACGATATACACCATTATTTATATTTGGATAAATCAGCGCGTTTAATTCGTCAATTTTTGGTTGCAGCGCCTCAGGATAGTAATCATCTTTATTACCTGTTAATTCATTAAATGCACTATTGAACATACGTATAATATCGGCAGACTCATTACTGACAATTTTATTTAGCTTTTTATCCCACAATACGGGTACGGTGACTCGCCCGGAGTACTTTGAGTTACTTTTTGTATACACTTGATGTAAGTAGTTACTATTAAATAAAGCATCGCCAGTACTGTGGTTTTTCGTATCAAATCCCCAGCCACTATCAAGCATATCAGGGCTAACAACCGATACCGTAACTAACTCTTCCAACCCTTTTAACGCTCTAAATATAAGTGTTCGGTGAGCCCAAGGACATGCTAGCGATACATATAAATGATACCTGTTCGCTTGTGCTTTAAAACCTGCGTCACCGGTTATTCCAGCACTGCCATCAGCAGTAATCCAATGGCGTAACTGCGCCGCTTCGCGCTCAAATTTACCGTTACTTGAGTCGGTGTCGTACCATTTATCTTGCCATTGACCGTTAACTAATAATCCCATGAAACTCTCCTAAAAATATTGTTAAATTTTGCCGAACTCGCCGTTTTGATAATCACGCACCGCTTGCTGTACTTCAGCTTGAGTCGTCATTACAAACGGCCCCATATGAGCAATAGGTTGATTAAGTGGATCGCCTGCTAAAATCAATACACCAGCGCCGTGCTCAGAGCTAATATTAATATCACTGCCTGGTTCTAAAATAAGTAACTTACCCGCTGGTATTGTTTGATTGTCGCTCGTTATAAGTGAGCCGCTATGAATATAAAGCATTACTTTTTGTTGGCTAAGAGGCTCTAAATCCATGCTTTTACCAGCAGGTAATGTAATATCAGCGAGCGCTGCATTAGCAGCTAAACTTTGCAGAGTGCTTGTAAGCGTTTCACTTTCGAACTGCCACGATCCCGCAAGTGCTTTTAACGTCACACCTTGTGTATTTGTAAAACTCGGAGCTGGGTTTTTAGTAGTATCTTGATAACGTGAATCACGCATTTTTTGTGCGCTTGGCATATTGATCCAAATTTGAAAGCCATGCAGACCATCAACAGCATCAGCGAGTGGCATTTCACTGTGCATGACGCCGCGCCCTGTACTCATCCATTGCACATCGCCTGCTTTAATTGCTTCTCTGTTACCCATTTGGTCACGATGCTCAAAGCCACCTTTTAGAATATAAGTAAACGTTTCAATACCTCGGTGCGGATGCTCAGGAAAGCCTCCCATATACTCTTTTTTGTCGTCTGACTTAAGTTCATCAATCATTAAAAATGGATCTAAGTATTTACCATCAAACCCAGGTATACGGCTAATGTTCACGCCATCACCATCTTGAGTTGCATAAGCTGTCAGTATTTTTAATATTTTCATTTTTTAATTCACTCTAAAGCATAAGTTTATGAGGCTATTAAATCATTCATTAAACAAAACAACTATGTCTTTAAATCGACCTTAACATTCCAAAAAATAGAACTATAATGATTCATTGGTTATATTTTCAACCTTATAATTACTATGGTTATTTGGAGTGAATTTGGCTACAATTGTTATTGCAAAATACAAAACTAAGGAATGGTTATTTTTACTTATTCTCTCAAACATCAGCTTTATCGTTTGCTTATACTGTTAAGTATTCCAGGCACTGCTGTAATTATTTTTACACTGCTGCTTGAGCGCGATCACTCTATTGAGCAAAGTGAAAAAAAAGTAGAAAACATTGCTAAGCAATTAATTTTACAGCAAAAGCATTTAGTCGATGATATTAACCGGTTAGCGCGTTACTTAGCTAAAGAGGAAAGTAAGAAAGAAAATCTAGCAACGTCCTGCCCTAATTATTTTAATCAATTTAGAGCTATATACGCGCACGTTGCCAATATCGGGATTGTAAATCCAAATGGCATTGTTATATGCACAACAAGCGGGTTAGCCAAAAAAATAAATATTGCCGATCGGGCGTATTTTCAAAACGCCTTAAAAAGCAACCAATTGTCGGTAGGTTATTTTCAGCACGACCGAAGCCTGCAAAAAAACACCCTTAATTTTGCGTTACCTATTATTAATAAAAAAAATGTAATACAGGGCGTTGTAGTTATCGTTGTTGCGCTAGACTGGTGGAATAATGCGTTTAATGACATTGAACTTCCGCCGGGCTCTATTGCTGCAATTGCTGATTCTAACGGAAAAATTTTAGCGCGTTATCCTCCTACAACAGCCACGCTTGGCGATAATATCGCACAGACTTTATTAGCAACTGATTCTTCGATTGATACTGAGGCATCAACAAAAATAAAATCTATTGAAGGTGAAGCCCGAATGCTTCATCACTCTGTTATTTATAGCGATCCGAGTAACAACAGCTTAAATATACATATCGCACTTCCTGTCACGCATGCTTTAAAACAAATAAATAATAACTTTTTTATAGCGATTGGTGTGTTTATTTTATCGCTACTGATACTGTCTTTAATTGCACGAAAACTACTTAAAACAAGTATTATCGACCCAATTAATAATCTAACAAATGCAACAAATGTGCTAGCTAAGGGCGAAATGCCCGCACAAAATATACAGCCCAATAATCCCGAACTAAATACTCTTTATCAGCATTTTAAATCAATGGCGCAAACTAGGTTAACAGCCGAGGCTAATTTAAAAAACAAGCATGACGAGCTTACTAGCTTGCTTAATACTCTGCCTGATAGTTACGTTAGAATTAACATCCATGGCGATATTCTCAACATAACGGGGCAATTTAAGCCCCAAGTAAACCCAAATAGCACTGCCGCACCTCATTTATCATCAATACTTTCACACAGCAATGTTCAGCTTTTATTATCGCAGTTATCTAAACTTGATGTTTCGAGCAATTTAGAATTCACACTCGAAAAATCAGATCCTAAACGCAGCTTTGAAGCGCGTATTAGTGCTATGCAAAGCAAAAATGAATACGTTGTTGTACTACGTGATATAACACAGCGAAAAGTAAATGAAGAAGCACTCCACCTTGCCTCGCTAGTGTATAACAACAGTAGTGAAGGTATGGCAATCACCGATCCAACAGGTATTATATTTGATGTGAATCCTGCATTTAGTAAAACGACCTTATATAGTAAAGAAGAAGTTATTGGGCGGTCCTCTTCAATTCTTTCATCAGGAAAACATGATAAGAAATTTTACAATAAAATGTGGTCAGAGTTACAGCAAACTGGCCGTTGGCAAGGCGAGGTTATTAACCGTAAAAAGAGCGGGCAGTTGTACTCTGAGTGGCTCACAATCGATACGGTTTATGATAAAAATAATGCACCAATTCGTCGAATCGCGATATTCACAGACCTCACAGAGAAAAAACAAGCTAATGAAACTATTTGGCGACAAGCTCACTTTGATCACTTAACAGACTTGCCAAATCGTTTAGAGTTAAAAGAGCGATTAAATAAACGATTTTCAAATTTTGTTACTCCAGATAATCAATTGATTGTCATGCTTTTAGATATTGATCACTTTAAAGATATTAATGACACTTTGGGTCATCACTATGGCGACAACTTATTAAAACTCGTATCACAACGCATAGTACAGTCGGCAAAGAATGCTGACTTTGTGGCTAGGATTGGTGGTGATGAGTTTGTTATTGTGTTCAATCAAATTAAAAGTACGCGCCATATTAATCAAATTGCTAGTAATATTTTACTTAGCTTATCGTCAGCTTTAAATCTTGAAAACGAAGAGTTATTTATTAGTGCAAGCATAGGTATTGCATGTGCCCCAAATGATGGTAAAAATACTGAACAGCTTTTAAAAGCAGCCGACCAGGCTATGTATAAAGCAAAGAGTAATGGTCGTAATTGTTTTGAGTTTTTTTCTGCTGACATGCGCGAATATGCACATGCTCGCATGGTGCTATTAAAAGACTTACGAAGTGCCATTGAACTTGAACAGTTTAAGTTATTTTATCAACCCATTGTTGCTTTAAATGATTTACATATTCATAAAGCTGAAGCGCTGATTCGTTGGCAACATCCTGAAAAAGGCCTAATCAGCCCTATCGCATTTATTCCACTTGCTGAAGAAACCAGGCAAATAAATGCAATTGGCCAATTTGTATTTGCCCAAGCCCTTCAAACACTTAACGATATAAAAACACTAACCGATGATACTTTTCAAATAAGTGTAAATGTATCGCCAGTGCAATTATCCACTCCAGAGAGTGGCATAGATGAATGGTACGATATGCTAAAAGCAGCAAAACTACCTGCTTCGTCAATCGTGGCAGAAATAACTGAAGGCTTAATGGTTAATCCTGAAGCGCTAACACAAAGACGCCTAAAAGAAATCGTGAAATCAGGAATGCAGCTAGCTCTTGATGATTTTGGCACTGGATATTCATCGCTCGCTTACCTACAAGAAATGGACACCGACTATTTAAAAATAGATAAGCGTTTTGTCGATAATATTCAAGTAGGCAGCCAAGAACTTGCATTGTGTGAAGCCATAATCGTTATGGCGCATCAGTTGGGCTTAAAAGTAATCGCCGAAGGAATTGAAACTAAATTACAAATGCAGCTATTACTGGAAGCTGGATGCGATTACGGACAAGGTTATTTGTTTTCAAAACCTTTAAATAAAAGCAGTTTTATGGCACTTCTAGCGGATAAAAAAGTAGCTTTGTTAAAATAAATAGACAAAAAATAACTGTTACGCAATAAATAATGCGTCTGCGCGGTCAAGTTAAGCAATCAGATATAAAGTAGTAACAGGATTTTAAAATGGCAAAAGCAACATTAGAGCAATGGCGAATGTTTAAAGCTGTTGTAGATCATGGCGGGTTCGCAGGCGCAAGCGCAGCTGTACATAAAAGTCAGTCAACCGTACACCATGCAGTGCAAAAACTTGAAGCCGCCTTGCAAATTAAGTTGCTTGAAGTAAAAGGTCGTAAAGCATTTTTAACCGATAGCGGTAAGCTTATTTTACGCAGAGCTGAATTTTTAATTGAAGAAGCAACTAAAATAGAATCGGTAGCAACTACGCTTAGCGAAGGCGTAGAGAGCACATTAAAAATAGCCGTTGATGAAGTGTTCCCACACGCTATTTTATACCAGGCACTTGCTAAAACGAGTGAGCTTTACCCTCTTTTAAAAATTGATTTAGTAGAAAGCGTGCTAACCGGTGCAAACGAATTACTACATAACTCAGTAGTTGATTTAGCCATTTCGTCAATTCCTATTTATGGAATTAGCTGCAGTATGCTATGCGATATAGAGTTTATAGCGGTTGCGCATAAAGACCATGTATTACACCAACATACTGAACAACTCAACTTTCGAGACTTAAAGTTACATAGACAAATAGTAGTTCGCGACTCAGCAACCCACACCAGTCACAATGAAGGCTGGTTAGGTGCTGATATGCGCTGGACAGTGAGCCATTTACGCAACTCTATTGATATGGTTAGTCAAAATTTAGGTTACGCTTGGCTGCCAAAAACACAAATTGCACATTTAATTGAAGATAAAACGCTCATCGCGCTTAATTTAGATCAAGGTACAACCCGTACTCTTAATTTATATTTAATGTGCAACGACAACGACAGGCTTGGCCCTGCAGCACAAGAATTTAAAGAGCAAATTACTGCACTTACTAATTTAGCTAGCTAATAGCTATTCGTTTTTTACATCGAGGTGATCTGCTACATAGGCGCCTCGCTGCCCACGCTCTTTAGCTGGGCCTATAGTACTGTCTTTACCTGTTTGCTGTTCAGTTGCAGCATTAATAACAGCACCTAATGTGATTATATAAGCGCTGATATACAACCACATCAACATGATCACTACACCACCTAGTGAGCCGTAAGTTTCGTTGTAACTAGAAAAACGCGACACATAAAAAGAAAAACCTATAGATGCCAAAATCCACAGCACGGTAGCAATCGACGATCCCATCGTGATCCAACGCCATTTAGCGGGTTTACGATGCGGGGCATAACGATATAAAAGTACTAATGCAAAATTAAAGGTAAAAGCCAGTAATGGCCAAGAGATAAGTTTAATTAATAAATCTATACTTTCTTTTAGCCCCACCAAGTTTAGTACGATGGGTAAAATACCAATAATTAATAATGCAAAAATTGCGACAACAATCGCTCCTACTGAAAATAAAAAACGCACTAATTGAGCTTGAAAAAATGAGCGTTTTTCATATTCACGATAACTAATATTACACGCAGTTATAAGTGCTTGGCTGCCTTTTGAACTACTCCAAATGGTAAGTATGAGCGTACCGATTGCACTTAAGCTCAAGCTTGCACTTGATGTTTTAGCAAGGCTAGAAACCTGAGATAAAATCAGTTCACTGGTGCTTGGTGGAAGCAAAGTAACTATTTTACTTAAGTGCTCACTAATATCTGTTGGGGATGAAAAGTACGCATACACTGATACCATCGCCGCAATGGCTGGAAAAATAGCAAGTAACGCATAAAATGCCACACCCGCCGCCACTATAGATAAATTATCTTCGCTCATTTGCTTAAAAATACGTTTAACAATATCCCACCAGCCTATAAAAGGGATATGTGCAGGCTGCTCTGCTTCCTGTCCTCGTTTAGCTTCTTTCATTCTAAACCTCAATATTTATATTACGTTACTACAGCAAAATATTTGCCAAGTTATAAGCGTTTGGTATCAAACTTGCTAATATTTATCTATAAATGAATCAAACACGGAAGATAAGCCATGCTCGGCACCCTAAAAAGCAGTGTAGCGCTAGATAATACAGCACCAATGACTGAAGTAATCACAGTCGATACACTTTCGTGGAATTACTTTTATGAGCAAGCCGTGCAATTACTTCACGTAACAGCGCAAATATTACCCACTCTTTTACTCGGGGTCATACTTTTAGTACTCAGTTACTTAATTTCAGGACCTCTTTCTCGATTACTTATAAAGCCTATTGACTACATGACTGACAGCAAGCTTGTTCACCTAGTTGTAAGACGCAGTATAAGCACTTTAATTATTTTATTCGGCGTATATTTATTTTTACGTTTAGCTGGGCTCACTCAGTTTGCTGTTGCTATTATGAGTGGTACCGGATTAATAGGTTTAATACTTGGCTTTGCTTTTAGAGACATAGCAGAGAACTTTATTGCTAGTTTATTACTTAGTGTACAAAGACCTTTTAAAATTGATGATGTAATTGAAGTAGATGGCCGATTAGGTATTGTTAAAAAAGTAACCGCAAGAGCAACCACGCTTGTTGATTACGATGGCAATCATATTCAAATACCCAATGCGACTGTATATAAAAATACCATTAAAAACCTGACTGCCAATCCGAAAATGCGCGGGAAAGTAGAAATTGGTATTGGCTATGATAACGATATACGCAGCGCGCAAACTCTTGCCCTAGATATTGCGAATCAACAAAATGCGGTGCTTAGCGATCCACCCGCGCAGGTTTTAATAAAAAACTTAGGCTCATCTACTATTAACTTCGTTTTGTATTTTTGGGTTAATAGCGAGCAGCACAGTCCATTAAAAGTAGCCTCTCAACTTATGCGCGAATTAGTCAATGAGTTCACAAAACAAAACATCAGTATGCCAGATGACGCACGAGAAAGAATTATACTCACCGACCCTAGTGGAAGTGTTTCTAGTTTAGAGGAAAAACAACCATCGCAAATACAAAACGAAAAAAGTGAAACCATTGAGCAAACTAAAACGCTTGATGACGTAAGCAGTGATACCGACGAAATACGCGAACAGGCAGAGCAGTCAAGAGATCCAGAACAAGGGAAAAATATTATTTAAGGATACTTAAATTGTATTTAAGTAAAATTGAGACACAAAAAAGCCCGCAGTGTTAACTGCGGGCTTTTTATTGAATGAGTGAGTCAGCCTATAAGCCGGGTTTTGTCCTTTCCGAAGAAAGTGATAATCATTCGTCTAGGCCATAAATCGCTCTATGGCTCAAGCAACCTACCCGGTTCCAACGTGGGCCACGCCATAAGGAACCCTATTTGGTCTTGCTCCGAGTGGAGTTTACCTTGCAACCGACTATTACTAGCGGCCCGGTGCGCTCTTACCGCACCCTTTCACCCTTACCAACCCGAAGATTGGCGGTCTCCTCTCTGCTGCACTTGTCGTGGGCTCACGCCCCCCAGCCGTTAGCTGGCACTCTGCCCTATGGAGCCCGGACTTTCCTCCCCCTGATCATTTTCGTCACAGGCAGCGATCATCTTGGCTGACTCGGCGCGCAGTATACATGAGGCTAATACCAAGCGCAGTAAAATTTACTCTTTTTCTTCAATAATTGTTTTGTATAAAGCGTTTTTCTTCATTCCAAAGTATTCAGCAACCACACCACAGGCCTTTTTCATTGGCATTTCACTCTCAAGCAGTGCCAGCATTTTGCGCGCTTCAGGCGGAACATCGTCTATTTGCTTTGGTTTACCTGGAAGCATCAGCACTATTTCGCCGCGCTGCTTGGTAGGATCATCGGTTAAAAACTGTTTAAGCTCACTTACACTACCGTTAAAAAATGTTTCAAAGGTTTTGGTTAGCTCTTTAGCAAATACAACTTGTTGCTCATCGCCAAGGGCTAGTGCTAAATCATCAAGGCTTGCCATAATACGGTGCGTACTTTCGTACATTATGCTGGTGATACCTGAGTTAACAGCTTCGGTAAAAAAGTCTTGGCGAGCTTTGCTTTTAGCTGGCGTAAAACCAATAAACTGAAAACGGTCGGTTGGTAAGCCTGAACAACATACGGCTGTAATTGCAGCACATGCACCAGGTACGGGTGTAACATGAGCGCCTTGTTCGCGACATAAGTTTACAACTGCATAACCTGGGTCACTAATAAGCGGTGTACCAGCATCCGATACTAAAGCAATATTTAAACCTTGATTTAGTTGATCGATAATTTGCTGTGCTTTTTGTTTCTCATTGTGGTCGTGTAATGCAAACGTTTTTGCCTTAATTCCAAAGTGGCTAAGTAGCTTGCCGGTATGACGAGTGTCTTCAGCAGCTATTAAGTCAACTTGCGATAATGTCGCAATGGCACGGTGACTTAAGTCGTCGTAATTGCCAATTGGGGTGGCAACAATGTAAAGAGTGCCAATTTTCTGTGAATTCTCCTCATTTAACATTGAGGTCTCCTGCGTCAGTCAGTAATATAAGCAAATCGCGTTAACGTATTGGGAAATCATTTGTGCGACTTAAACTAGTTAGTCTATTAATTATATTGTCAGGGTTATCGGCGTGTAGCACAACCGAAAAACCAACTAAAAACAGCGATAACGTAAGTAACCGCTCTAATGCACTTCAAAATCAGGCAACCAGTGCGCAATCTATCTACCAATTGGCGCAAAACCGCCAAGGTGCCGATAAAATACAATTACTTTATAGTGCACGTGATGCTGCAATTAGTGAGCAAAACTGGCCTTTATTAGAGACAATTGGAAATGAGCTTGAATTAACAGCAAGTGTTGATCAAATTCAAAACCGTCTTTATATTGCATTTGCACAAAAACAACAGAATAAAAATGATCAAGCCTTAGTGATTTTACAATCGCTAGACGGACAACTTACTCAACCTGAACATTTTGCATGGCATCAGTTTTTAACTGCCACTATTTACGCATCACAAAATTTTCCTAAAAAAGCAGCGCCCTACTTTTTTAGAGCCTCTGAAACAGCAGCAAAAAATAACATTGAAATCCCTCAACTGAATCAAAATCTGTGGGATAACTTAAAACAACTCTCTTCATATGCGCTTGAGCGCTTTAACCGTGGTTCGGTTATTCAGCAAGGCTGGACTAACCTAGCGTTATATCATCAAGTATATGCAGGCAGCGGTGTAGAATTAGATCAAGCAATCAATAATTGGCGAAGACGCTATATTGGGCACCCCGCTTTTACTGTTTTACCTAAACAAGATGAAATGCTTACTGAGTTTGCACCTCTAAATATAGAACGCTTAGTTGTATTGTTTCCACAGTCAGGACCTAACGAACGCTTAGGTGATGCTCTAAAAGCCGGCGTGTTAGCAGCACTTGATACTCAAAATATCAACGACACTATTTTTATTGATGAAAACTTAAGTACAGAAGAAATTACAGCACAGCTTGAAGAAATAAAGCCTGACTTTGTAATTGGCCCACTACTTAAAGCAAATATAGATAAACTAGCTAATGCGCAAACGCTTATCGATACGCCAGTACTACATTTGAACACCTTTGACGGTGAACGAATTTCACTTCAACATTATTACTTTGCACTAAATCCTGAGCACGAAGTAGAACAAGCCCTAGAGCACTTTTTAGCAATGGGTTACCAAAAGCCGATGCTACTAGCGCCTAATAACGCTAACGGACAACGTCTTGTTGATTATTTTAACTTACAGTGGCAACGCTATAGCGAAACTAAGCCGCAAATAGGCTTTTATAACGATAAAAAAGATATGCCAAATACGATTACTAGCTTGCTGGAAGTAGATAAATCAAAAGAGCGCATAAAAACGGTTAAGGCATTATTTAGACAAGAAGTAGAAAATGAAACGCGCTCACGCAGTGATATTGATGTTATTTATATTTTAGGTGATGCAATAGAAACACGCTTAATTAAACCTTATCTTGATGTAAACGTAAGTACTTTTGCAGATCGTATTCCACTTTACGCCAGCTCTAAAAGCCACAGTAAACAAATTGATAGTACTGACAAAGGCGACTTAGACGGCCTATACTTCACTGAATTGCCGTGGATGCTCGATTCGCAAATTAAACAACATAATTTACGCCAGCAGTATGATTCGTTATGGCCAGAACAAGTAGATATTAGCCAACGCTTATTTGCAATGGCATACGATGCAGTATCTGTATTACCTGATATTAGGCAGTTAAGCGTAATGCCAGGTAATCAATACAGTGGCCTAAGCGGTAAATTATCAGTTAATACAAGCGGTCATATAGAACGTATGCTCGATTGGGCTCAATACACAAATCGTCGTATTAAATCTGTGCAATTAAAAACGCAGCGTCCTGTGCCATTGTTTATGCAATCAGCAAGTGAGATGCAAACTATAAATTAAACTTAATTAAGTAAGGGGGCGACATGTCGTGGTTTAAAGAGCTGTGGCACAATAGTCGCGAAAAAGGCCAGTATTATGAGCTTGAAGCGCAAAAATACTTAGTTACTCAAGGGTTAACGCCTATTGAACGTAATTATTACTGCCCCTTTGGTGAGCTTGATGTCATTATGAAAGAAGGTAACACCCTTGTATTTGTTGAGGTTAAGTTTCGTAAAAATAATGCTCGTGGCGGCGCAAACTATGCGCTTAGCCCACAAAAGCAAGCTCGATTAAAACGTAGTATTTATCATTACTTAGCAGCTAAAAATTTGACTAACCAAGCGCTAAGAATTGATTATGTAGCCATTACAGGAGAAGCATCTCCTAATATTAATTGGCTGAAAAATGTATTTTAAACACAAATACAAAGATAAAGATAAATTATTGGTAGGCTATGCAAGATACAATTAAAGAAATTTTTACAGAGAGCATTCAAGTTCAAATCGCTGCGGGTGAAGTACTACCGAGTGCGCTTGAGTCAGCTGCATTTACTATTGCACAAAGTCTGATCAACGGAAATAAACTCATTTGCTGCGGTACTGCAAATTGCCACATGCTCGCCCAGCATATGGCCGGTGTATTGGTTAATCATTATGAAACCGAACGTCCTTGTTTACCTGCAATTGCTCTATCGCAAGAAAACGTTAACCTTGGACAAAGTACTCAGGTAGACGATCACGATACATTTGCTCGTCAAGTCCGTGCTTTTGCTCAGCAAGGCGATTTATTGTTGGTACTGGCTATAAACGGTAACGAAAAGCATGTTATTTCTGCCGTTGAAGCTGCACTAACTAAAGATATGAAGGTCATAGTTATGGTTGGTGATGATGGTGGTGAGTTGGTTGGTCTACTTGGTCCTAATGATGTTGAAATTAGATCTCCATCTAAACGCCCTAGCCGCATTATCGAATCCCATTTAGTGAACTTACATTGTTTAAGCGAACTTGTTGATTTAACGCTTTTCCCTCAGGATGAAAATTATGTTTAAACGCTCTCTTATTGTTTTAGGTACTGTTGTATTACTTCAAGGCTGCGCAGCAGCTGTTGTTGCAGGTACAGCCAGTGCAGTAACTGCAGCGAACGACCGCCGTACCATTGGTTCACAAATTGATGATAACAATATTGAAATAAAAGCCAGTATTGCACTTAGTGAAGTAGAGCGTCTTGAAAAGTTCGCTAATATAAGCGCTGTAAGCGTTAATGGTATTGTTTTACTTGTTGGCCAAGTAGCAAATGAAGAAATGAGAAACGAAGCGCAGCGCACCATTGAAGGCGTTTCAGGCATTCGTAAAATACATAACCAAATTCGTATTGGTTCAAATATTGGCATTACTACACAAACTCACGACTCTTGGCTTACTTCTAAAGTAAAAGGCCAGCTTCTAACAGCAAAAGACATTAGTAGTAATAATATTAAAGTGGTTACAGAAAACGCTGAAGTATTTTTAATGGGTTTAGTATCTGACTCTGAGTCAACTCAAGCTGTAAATATTGCCCGTAATGTATCTGGCGTAGAGCGCGTAGTTAAAGTGTTTGAATACCTATAAATACAAAATACAGACATAAAAAAACCGCTAATTAGCGGTTTTTTTTGGCATTTACTTATTATTTAATAACGCGTAAATGAGAGCCTTTTTTCTTCTCAGGCTTTTCTGGTGATGTTTCATCAGTAAACTCAGCTGATGACTCAACACTTTCAAGCTCTGGCACAAAATCGTCTTCGTCCTCTAAAAACTCATCTGCGGTAAAGACTGTTCCTTCGCCATTTTCACGCGCGTATATTGCAAGCACAGCACCTAGAGGTACATACACTTGCATTGGCTGACCACCAAAGCGCGCATTGAAGCTAAGTTGGGTTAAGTCTAACGAAAACTGTGTGACCGCTGATGGACTTATGTTTAAAACAATTTGTCCGTCTTGAACAAATTGTGTTGGCACTTGTACATTTGCAAATCCAGCGTCTACCACTAAATGCGGTGTACACTCGTTATCGACTATCCAATCAAAAAAAGCACGTAATAAATAAGGACGATTAGGCGTCATTATAAACGGATCTCACGCTCAGCTTCAGTTAAAGAGGCTTGGAATGACTCACGTTCAAATAAACGGATCATGTACTCTTTAAGCTCTTTAGAACCTGCACCATTAAGCTCAATACCAAACTCTGGTAAACGCCACAATAGTGGAGCTAAATAACAATCTACTAAGCTAAACTCTTCACTCATAAAGTAAGGTGCTTCGCTAAAAATAGGTGCTACAGCAAGTAATGCTTCTGTTAGCTCTTTACGAGCTTGAGCCGCATCTGATGTGTTGTTACTGATTTTGTCAGCTAGGCTGTACCAGTCAGTATCAATACGATGCATCATTAAACGGCTACGACCACGCATTACCGGGTAAACAGGCATTAGTGGAGGATGAGGAAAACGTTCATCAAGGTATTCCATGATGATGTTTGCCTGATATAAACCAAGCTCACGGTCAATCAGTGTTGGCACTGTACCGTAAGGGTTAATTTCGTGAAGTGCTTCTGGCAAGTTATCTTTTTCAGCCAAATGAATATCTACACTTACACCTTTTTCCGCAAGTACAATACGTACTTGGTGGCTATACATACAGTTAGCACCAGAAAAAAGGGTCATTACAGGGCGCTTATTGGCAGCTACGGCCATGCCTATACCTCCATTAAATAACTAAAACAGCAAAAGGGGCTTAAGCCCCTATTGCAAAATTACCTTTAAAAATGTTCAACCTAATGAACATCTCTCCAGTATTCTTTCTTAAGCATAAATGCCAAGATAAACAGGATGATTAAAAATCCTATTACCTTAATACCTAGCGCTTCCGATTCAAGACGTGAAGGTTCACCCACGTATTCAAGGAAGTTCGTTAAATCACGAGCAGCTTGGTCGTATTCATCTACACTTAATTCACCCGTACCATCTGTTTCAGTAGCAATAACTTTGGTCACTGTGTGTCCATGTTCTTCTACTTCTTTAGTAATAGGCGTTGGTAAACCTTGTAGTTCTTGAAGAACATGAGGCATACCTACTAATGGGAAAACAATATTGTTAACCCCAAACGGGCGAGATTCATCTTTATAAAACGATTTTAAGTACGTGTAAATATAATCTGGTGATTTTACACGCGCAATTAGAGTTAAATCCGGCGGAGCCGCACCAAACCATTTTGCTGCATCGTCTTTTGTAATCGCGTTAGTAATATGGCTACCTACTTTAGAACCGTCAAAAATCAACTGTTCTAAACCAACTTCTGTTGGGATACCTATATCACGAAAAGTGCGTTCATAACGTTGATACTGCATTTGGTGACAACCAAGACAGTAGTTCATGAACAACTTTGCACCGCGCTGTAAAGATGCTTGATCAGTAAGGTCGTTATTCGCCTCCATTAAAGGAACCGACGGACCCGCTGCCATAACCATGTTAGGTAACAAGTTTACTGATAAAGCAAATAAACCAATAAGTAGCTTCTTCATCATTTCGTTAACCTCTCTGGCAATGGCTTAGTTTTTTCGTTCTTACTGTATACAAATAACAGTACGAAGAACATAAAGTAAGTCACAGTACAGATTTGAGAAATAATCGTTTTCAGATCAGTTTGAGGAGTCGCACCCACCCAACCTAAAAGAACGAAAGTAACAACAAAACCTGCAATGTTCCATTTATGGAAACCACAACGGTAACGAACCGATTTAACTCTACCACGGTCTACCCAAGGTAGTAACGCAAGTACCACAATTGATGCACCCATCGCCGCAACACCGATTAACTTATCAGGGATTGCACGTAAGATTGCATAGAATGGCGTAAAGTACCAAACCGGGAAAATATGCTCAGGTGTTTTAAGTGGGTTAGCTGCCTCGAAGTTAGGACCTTCTAAAAAGAACCCATTCATCGCAGGCATAAAGAACACAACCCAACAAAACAATATTAAGAAACCAACCACACCCACAATATCTTTAACTGTGTAGTAAGGGTGGAACGGTATCGCATCAACAATATCTTTCTTGTCAGTGTAATACTCGTGAAATTTAAATTTAGGCTTATCTTCTTCAGCTACTGAGCCTTTCTTACGTTTAATCTCAATACCTTCAGGGTTGTTTGAACCCACTTCGTGTAGAGCAACAATGTGTAAGAAAACTAAGATTACAATAACCAGTGGTAGTGCAATTACATGTAATGCAAAGAAGCGGTTAAGCGTTGCACCAGATATAACGTAGTCACCACGTATCCAAAGTGTTAAGTCATCACCAATAACCGGGATAGCCCCGAATAAAGAGATGATTACCTGTGCGCCCCAGAACGACATTTGCCCCCATGGTAATAAATACCCCATGAATGCTTCAGCCATTAGCGCTAAGAAAATAAACATACCAAATAACCACAGTAACTCACGTGGTTTTTGATAAGAACCGTAGATCATGCCACGGAACATATGCATATATACAACGATGAAAAACGCCGATGCACCTGTTGAGTGCAAATAACGTAATAACCAGCCATATTCTACATCACGCATGATGTACTCTACCGAGGCGAATGCGCCCTCAGCAGATGGAACAAAGTTCATCGTTAACCAAATACCTGTAAGGATTTGATTTACTAGTACTAACATGGCTAGAGAGCCAAAAAAGTACCAGAAGTTAAAGTTTTTAGGTGCTGGATACTGTGCAATGTGCATGTTCCAAACACGTGTCATTGGGATTCGGTCGTCTATCCAACCAATAATCTTACCAAACATTAGGCTACCCCTCTTTCTTCGCCCACTAAAATAGTGGTTTCATCTAGAAAAGTATAAGGTGGTATTTCTAAGTTTAATGGTGCAGGTACCGATTGAAATACACGGCCAGCCATATCAAATTTAGAACCGTGGCACGGGCAGTAGAAACCGTCATCAGTCCCTTCTACTTTTTCACCAAAGTTACCTTGTAAAAAGCCTGGCGAACATCCTAAATGCGTACAAATACCTACAGCCAGAAAGATTTCTGGACGTAATGAACGGTAATCATTTGTTGATGATTCTAATTGTTGTGGCTCTTGCGATTGTGGATCACGAAGTTGACCTTCATGTTCTTTCATCTGCTCAAGCATTTTTGGGGTACGTGATACAACCCATACAGGTTTACCACGCCACTCGACACGTATTAATTGTCCCGGTTCAAGTTTGCTGATATCTACTTCTACAGGCGCACCCGCAGATTTAGCTCGCTCACTTGGATTCCAAGACGCAATAAAAGGAACAGCAGCCCCAGCCGCACCAACACCACCTACAACAGAGGTAGCTATGGTTAAAAAGCGACGTCGGCCATTGTCTACAGGCGCATTGCTCATCCACTTATCTCCACTATGATTCTCAACACTTGCTATATTGAGAACATCAGTTACAGCAGGTTAATTATTCGAAATTTTTAAAATAGAAGCGATCATAATTAAAACCCTTGATTAAAACAAGGTTATTCAAAGCCCCATGCTCGAATAAACCTGACTTGATCAAAAATTTGATTAAGCTAGCTCGAGAATAAAGCCGAACGACTATAATAACGCTTCTGTAAAAACAATATACTGACCAAGATCAACATCACTAAGAGGAAACAGTAAAAACTGTACATAGTGTTGTTAAACCGCTCATTTTACTTACCGGACAATTGTAGCAAAAAATTCCACCAATTAACTGATGGATTTAAACTAATTACGATAATTATTTAACTTTTTTGCAGCTATCTGAGTATTTTTTAACTTTCGTTCGATTAATACGCAGTTATTAATAAATTTGATCATCATTAATTGCTGCAATCACCTTGTATGGCAGTCGCAATAAACAAATTTATAGTAAATTGAAAATGTAAACATTTTGATTTGAAAACAAAAAACCCAGCATAAGCTGGGTTTTTGAATTCTTGATAACGTATAGATTAACGTTTTGAGAACTGTGGACGCTTACGCGCTTTCTTAAGACCCACTTTCTTACGTTCAACTTTACGTGCATCACGTGTAACAAAACCTGCTTTACGAAGTTGTGGACGTAATGATTCGTCAAACTCCATAAGTGCACGAGTGATACCGTGACGGATAGCACCAGCTTGACCAGTTGTACCACCACCGGCAACGGTGATGTAAAGGTCAAATTTTTCAGTCATATCAACTAGCTCAAGAGCTTGATGAACAACCATGCGTGCTGTTTCGCGACCAAAATACTCTTCAAGAGAGCGTTTGTTGATTACGATGTTACCAGTGCCTGGGCGTAAGAATACGCGAGCACTTGAACTTTTACGACGACCTGTACCGTAGTATTGATTTGCCATGATGGTGCTCCTTAAATGTCTAGAACCTGAGGCTGTTGTGCAGCATGGTTGTGCTCAGTACCTGTGTAAACTTTAAGTTTACGGTACATAGCGCGGCCTAAAGGACCACGTGGCAACATGCCCTTAACAGCCTTCTCGATGATCATTTCAGGCTTTGCAGCTTGAAGTTTATCAAAAGTAGTAGACTTAAGACCACCTGGAAAACCAGAGTGTGAATAGTACACTTTGTTTTTGAATTTGTTACCAGTTACAGTAACTTTTTCAGCGTTGATAACGATGATGTAATCACCAGTATCTACGTGAGGAGTGTATTCAGCTTTATGCTTACCGCGTAGGCGGTGAGCGATTTCAGTAGCGATGCGACCTAAAGTTTTACCTTCAGCGTCAACTACGTACCAGTCACGTTTTACTGTTTCTGGTTTAGCAACAAACGTTTTCATTTATAAAAATCCAATGTTTTTCAATTAAAACCACAAGTAGTTAATATTAACTACTGCTCTAAGTTTGCTATAACCCCTTCGAGTTTTAGACTTTTGCGCCGCTCACAAGTGGCTAGACTATATGAGGGCATAGAACGCAACGTGGCAGACGCGGGAGTATACCAGCACTTAAAACACATTGCTACTCGCCGGTTGTTTTTTCCACAAGAAATTTCATAAATAAGAAGTACTATATACATACCTCTTATTTTTAATGGCTAACCTATTACACTTTTGCCTACTTTTTTAGACCAAATGCTCTCTAGCTAAATACTCTAAAGATTGCATTTCTTGCAAACGGCTTATACAGCGCTTAAATTCAAAGTTTAAATTACCTTGAGTATAAAGTTCGGTAATAGGTTTTTCAGCCGATATAATTAAAGTTACGTGACGCTCATAAAATTCATCCACTAAAGCAATAAAACGTCTAGCGGCATCATCATTAGTCTGCCCAAGTTGTTTTACGTTAGAAATAATAACCGTATTATATAGGCGGCTAATTTCCATGTAATCGACTTGACTACGAGGCGTTTCGCATAATTCACTAAACTCAAACATCACAACGCATTTAGCTACTTTTCGCGTTTTGATTTTTCGCCCTTCTATTTCTATCGGCTCATCTAATTGTCCAGGCTCTGGTGATAACTTGTCGAAGTATTCAAATAGATTTTTATCTGCATCTTCATCTAACGGACTATGAAAAATTTCGGCTTGCTCTAAGGTACGTAATCGATAATCAATACCTGAGTCTACATTAACTATTTCTGTATTAAGCTTAACCAGTTCTATAGCAGGAACAAAGCGTGCACGCTGCAGGCCATTTCTGTAAAGCTCATCAGGCACTATATTAGAGGTAGCAACAAGTACTATACCCCGTGCAAATAGCGCTTCCATTAACCCACCTAGCAGCATGGCATCGGTAATGTCTTGAACAAAAAACTCATCAAAGCATATTATGTCTGTTTCTGCTTTGAAAATGTCGGCTATTTTTTCTAATGGATTAGCCGTATTATTTAATTTCTTAAGCTCATTATGCACTCGGTGCATAAACCGATGAAAATGCACGCGCATTTTACGCGTGCCCGGTAGTGATTCGTAAAAAGTGTCAACTAAATAAGTTTTACCACGCCCTACTCCACCCCAAAAGTACAAACCTTTTATAGGCGCTGGTTCATCTTTGCTGAATAACTTAGCAAAAAAACCTTTTGGTGCAGGCTTTGCCTGAGTTAAGTCATCGTACAGACGTTGTAAATGGCGCACAGCATTTTCTTGTGCTGCGTCGTGTACAAAGTCATCTCGCTTCAAGTCTTGTTGGTATGTTTGCCAAGGAGTCATATCTATTTACAGTTAAAACACAGTTTAATTTGCAAAGTATATTAACACGCATCATAACTCGGGGTATATTACACTTAGTATGATTTATAATTGAATCAAGCATTCGTTAGTTATTTTCCCAAAGGGGTAGTTTTTATGGGCACAGTTATGTGGGTAGGTTTGGTTGTTATTGTTGCTGTAGTAGCATTTTTTATTGGTGCATTTGTTACTAAAAAACAGTTCAAACAAGATGAATTAAAAGAACAGGCTGAGCAAGCTGAAAACGCATTAGAGCAGTATCGCCAAGATGTCGCTGATCATTTAGCAAATACGGGTAAGCTCGTAAATAAAATGAAAGAAAACTATGACCAATTGCTTAGTCACGTTGAAGAAACAAACCAGCTTCTTCTAGAAGATAGAAATAAAGTACCAGCGGAACCATTCTTTTCTAAAGAAACCACTGAGCAATTGCAGGCGTCTTTAAAAGAACGTCGTGCAGATCGCTCTTCAGCCGCAGCGCAACCCGCTGATTATGTATCGGGTGAATCTGGTTTATTTGCAGGTCAAAATAAAGTTTCAGAACATTCTAAAGCATCTTGATGAACTTTTTTTAGACCCCATAGTCTTTAGATATAACAGCTTTGTTGTTTTATCTAAACAAACCAAAAAGGGCTGCTGTAAAGTAGCCCTTTTTGGTTTTTGCTTTATCTTAAGTGGAGTTATCCCTGACTATGAAAATGAAATTATCACTTATCAGCGCAGCTATTCTATCTACAAGCTTATTAATGAGTCCAGTAGCGTCTTATGCAAAAATGCCAATTGCAGTAAATGGTCAACAACTACCTACTCTTGCACCCATGCTAGAGAAAATATCTCCTGGTGTTGTAAGTATCCAAGTCTCAGGCTCTAAAGAAGTACGTCGCCGTGCAGATCCACTCGAATACTTTTTTGGACAACAGCAGCCCCGCAGTCAAAAACGCCAATTTAGTGGTTTAGGCTCAGGAGTAATTATTAATGCCGATGAAGGCTATGTGGTAACTAACAATCATGTTATTCAAGATGCCGAAAAAATGGTAGTTACTCTCGAAGATGGCCGTGAATTTGAAGCAACTAAGATTGGTACTGATACAGAATCTGATATCGCTCTTTTACAAATAGACGCTGATGACTTAACTGAAATAAAACTCGCAAACTCAGATAGTTTACGAGTGGGTGACTTTGCGGTTGCGATTGGTAATCCATTTGGACTTAGCCATACAGTAACATCAGGTATTGTTAGTGCACTTGGCCGTAGTGGTTTAAACATTGAAGGTTACGAAGATTTCATTCAAACCGATGCTGCTATTAACCAAGGTAACTCTGGCGGTGCATTAGTTAACTTAAATGGTGAGTTGATTGGTATTAATACTGCTATTTTAGGTGCTTCTGGCGGCAACGTGGGTATTGGTTTTGCCATTCCATCTAATATGATGAAAAATCTAGTTGATCAAATTATTGAACATGGTGAAGTACGTCGAGGCTCGCTAGGTATTTCTGGTCGCCCACTTGATGCAGGACTTGCAAAAGCACAGCAACTTGATGTCAAACAAGGTGCTTATGTAATGCAAGTAATGGACGACACTGCCGCAAGTAAAGCAGGTATTGAAGCTGGTGATGTTATTGTTAGCATTAATGGTGGCGACATTAGTGGCTTCCATGAACTACGCAGCAAAATTGCTACGCTAGGTGAAGGCCGCGAGATAAAATTAGGCATTTACCGCGATGGTAAAATTAAAACAGTAAAAGTAACCCTTGATGGCGCATCTGGTGTTACAGCGACAGGCGAAGAACTACACCCCGCATTCCAAGGTGCAGAGCTCGAAAACGTGCAAAAAAACAGTAACAAAGGTGTTGAGATTACTTCTGTAGATCCTCGCTCACCTTCTGCCCGTGTTGGCCTTGAAGAAGGTGATATTATTATGCAAGTGAATCGTCAACGAGTGGAAACGATTCGCGACATGAATAAAATCATCGACAGTACAAAAGGTAATATAGTACTTGGCGTTCAACGTGGTCGTGAGTCTATATTTATTTTAATTCAGTAATAAATAGCACTATTAATGTAATAAAAATAACAGTGGCACTTGCCGCTGTTATTTTTTTTATGTCATCATAAAGAGATTGCTCACTTACATAATAAGAAAATCGTGCTGAAACTAATAAAATTTATTCTTCCCCCTTTATTTGCAGGCCTAAGTATTGCTTTTTTAGTGGTTTTTTTCAGCCCTAATATGCGAGCGGCTTTACTTCCAAATGTTCCCCTGCCAAGCGCTATGAGTGCGAGTCATCTGAGTTTTTCTGATGCAGTTAAACGAGCAGCTCCTTCTGTGGTTACTATTTTTTCAGAAAGCATTTCCAAAGAACCCCGTTATAAAAGAAAAAACACAGTACAAGAGCTAGGCTCTGGCGTCATCATGTCGCAAGACGGTTATATTCTTACTAACTACCATGTTGTTAATAACGCAGATCAAATTATGGTTATTCTAACCGATGGTCGACGCTTTTTTGATGTGCAGCTAATTGGTTTTGATACCATTACTGATTTAGCCTTACTTAAAATAAATGCAGATCACCTTCCGGTCATTCCTGTCGATGATAGCTATGTATCGAGCGTAGGCGATGTGGTACTTGCTATAGGTAACCCGCTTAATTTAGGTCAAACAATCACGCAAGGCATCATTAGCGCAACGGGTAAGCAAAAGATTACAGACAGTCCGTACAATAACTTATTACAAATGGATGCGGCTATTAACGTGGGCAACTCTGGCGGCGCATTAGTTAACTCCAATGGTGATTTAGTCGGTATTACCTCTGCGCAGTTTAAAACGCGTGAGAATCTGAATATTCAAGGAATATTCTTTGCGGTGCCTTACTCGCTTGCTAAAAAAGTAATGGGTAAACTCATTCGTCATGGTCGCGTTGTACGTGGCTATCTAGGCTTCGAAGGCACAGCAGTAGATAGTACTGGTAAAGAAGTCAACGACAGCTTAACTCCCGTTACGGGCATGCGAATTACTAATTTAGACCCTTTGGGTCCAGCATGGCAAGCGGGCATTGAAGAGCAAGATATCGTTATTAAAATTGCAGGCCTTTCGGTAGCAAACCCACAAAAAGTGCTGGAAGAAATAGGTAATACAGAGCCCGGTAAAGAAATAGAGTTTGAGCTTTACAGAGATGGGAAAATAGAAAAAATCATGGTGGTGGTAGCTGAGCTTGAAACAAAGCTTTAATAAAGAATAATACCAACCTGCATAAATCGTCAATAAAAAGGTCGGATAGCAATTCGCATATCCGACCTTTTTTTTCAAAATAGTCTAATTTGTTAAGTATCTACTTAGCTACTTCTACGTTTGATATTTGCACCTAACGCACTTAGCTTATCTTCAATGCGCTGATAACCTCTATCAACGTGATAAATACGATCAACGACCGTTTCACCTTGAGCCACTATACCCGTCAAAATTAAACTAGCTGAAGCGCGTAGATCGGTTGCCATCACTTGCGCACCCGTTAAGCTTTCAGTCTCACCACAAATTGCGGTATGTCCTTCCAAACGAATATTAGCACCCATACGCTGTAACTCTGGTACATGCATGAAACGGTTTTCAAAAATCGTTTCTGTAATAGTCGCACTACCATTTGCTACTACATTCAATGCTGTAAACTGAGCTTGCATATCCGTAGGAAAACCTGGGTGCGGGGCTGTTTTGATATTAACGGCTCTTAGTTCTCGGCCGCGCATATCAAGATAAATACTGTCGTTATTCACCTCTAGGTGTGCATTGGTTGCGCGTAATTTTTCAATTACAGGCTCAAGGGAGTGAAAGTCAGTGTTTTTACAAAGTACTTCACCGCCAGCCATTGCTGCAGCGACTAAAAATGTACCAGTCTCAATTCTATCTGGTAAAATACTGTGCTCGCATCCTGCTAAACGCTCAACGCCTTCAACTTCAATGCGGCTGGTTCCTGCACCTGTGATTTTAGCGCCCATTGCAATTAAGCAATTAGCTAAATCAATTATTTCGGGCTCGCGAGCAGCATTATCAAGTATGGTTTTGCCATCAGCAAGAGCAGCTGCCATCAAGAGGTTTTCAGTAGCGCCTACGCTTACCATTTCCATAAAGATTTCAGCGCCTTTTAAGCGCCCGTTTACCTTGGCATTAATATAACCATTTTCAACGTTAATTACCGCGCCCATGCGCTCCAAACCTTGAATATGTATATCAACAGGACGAGCACCAATAGCACACCCTCCAGGTAAAGACACTTGAGCTTCACCAAAACGTGCAACTAAAGGGCCTAATGCAAGTACAGAGGCACGCATTTGCTTAACTAAGTCGTATGGCGCTAATGTTTTATTAACCGTTGCGCCGTCAATCACTAGCGTATCGCCGTGCCAATTAACATCAGCACCTAGAGTTTTTAATAAGGCTTCAGTGGTCACTATATCGCGAAGGCGCGGTACATTAGTAAATGTACTTTTTCCATCAGCTAATAATGAAGCAAACAAAATAGGAAGTGCGGCATTTTTAGCGCCAGAAATAGTCACTTCACCAGCAAGTGAAGTACCACCTTGAATTACAAATTGATCCATTAAGAGGCCCTATTTATTGCGGTAAAATAAATTTTTGTTCACGCTTCCACTCTACAGGAGTAAATGCACGAATAGATACTGCGTGAATTGTGCCATCTGAAATTGTATTCATTAATGGACCATAGACTAGCTGCTGCTTTTTAACTCGGCTTAAACCGTCAAAGCATTCGCCTACTGCAACAACTTCATAATGGCTACCATTGGCTTTTACATGTACTTCAGCTAATTGAAGTTCTTCGCGTAATAATGTTTCGACTTGGCTAGTTTCCATAACTCTCACTCAAATAGGGTTGTAACCTGACCCAATTGCATTAAATTTTGCAATTGCTCAGGTAGGTTTTGCAATTCAAGGCGAATGCCTTGCTGCTTTAATTCTGCAAAAGAGTGAATTAACCAAGCTAAGCCCGCTGTGTCAACCCTTGATACTCCACTTAGGTCGAAATAGATGATTTTATGCTTAGTTAATAACTTGTTGTTCAGAAGCTGTTCATCGCCAATTGAATTTCGAGTAAGCTCACCGCTTACTCGAAAATGTTGTCCATCAACTTGGCTTATTGCCAATTTAGTCATTCGAGTTACTGCCTCTAAACTGAACTGGTAGCTGACTCTTTTGCTCTAAAAGGTTACTTACATTATCAATACCTTGCTGGCGCAAAATACCTTGTAGTTCACTTTGTTTTGCATCTAGTAAACTAATACCTTCAGCAATCATATCGTACGCGCGCCATTCACCGTCGCGGTCTTCACGTACTTTAAAATCGATTCTGATATCTGGTTTACCGTCTTCAATAATTTTAGTCTTAACAACAACGACATCTTTGCCTTTAAATGCTTGCTCGGCACCAAACTCAACTTTTTGGTTTGTATATTGAGTGAATACACCAGCATAAGTTGCAACTAAGTACTCTCTAAATACACCAATAAAGCGTTGAATTTCTTTAATTGCTTTGGCTTTTTCAGCTTCGTCAGTAATTGCACGTACTTTAGATACTTCACTACCTAGTACGCGAAGTGCTGCATATTTGTAGTCGATATAAGGCATTAACTCTTCTTCAACGATTACGCGAAGATGCTCTTGATCTTTAACAATTAATGGCTGGTCTTTTTTAATACGTGCAAATGTATTATCGGCAACTTGGCGTACCATTTTATTTGGATCGACCAATTTAACATCTGCTGCACTTACGCTTTGAGTTAGCGTCATTGTGCTAATTGCTACAATAGCTAAAAACTTTTTCAACATAATAATTACTCACTACCTTGGTTGAATAAAAACTGCCCGATTAATTCTTCAAGTACAATGGCAGACTTAGTATCAGTAATTGAATCGCCATCACCTAGTGCTTTACTTTCCACACCAAACAAATCGTCAATTGCTTCATCTTGCTTGTTTTCAGTCACTGTTTCGCCTAAACAACGTTGTTTAGCCGAATCTGGAGAAATGACAGGGTGAATACCTAGGTACTGCTCACCTAAAATACCCGACGTTAAAATAGAGATTGAGCTTGTGTCTGAAAAACGACATAAATACTGTGCATCAATGGTCATATTTACCACTGGTAAAAACTCTTGTGGGTGTACATAAATTGATTCAACACGACCAATTACAACACCACCTACTTTTACCGGTGCACGCGCTTTTAACGAGCCAATGTTTTCAAACTTGGCATTAAGCGTATATGTTTCGCCAGAGCCACTAATACCTGAATTGGCAACTTTAAGTGCGAGCATCGCAAACGCCAAAATGCCAAGTGCTACAAAAAAACCAACTAAAATTTCTAATTTCCGTGAATTCATTATCTATACCCTATTAGCTGGTAAACATTACCGCTGTCAAAATAAAGTCAAAACCTAAAACTGCTAATGACGAATGAACAACCGTTTCGGTGGTTGCTTTGCTGATCCCTTCGGAGGTCGGCACACAGTCATATCCTTTATAAAGCGCAATCCAGGTCACCACTATGGCGAATACAAAACTCTTAATAATACCGTTTAGTATGTCTTGCTGAAACGACACTTGTGATTGCATGATTGACCAAAAACTACCTGTATCAACTCCCAGCCAATCTACACCCACTAAATGAGCGCCTATGATTGCTACGGCTGAAAATATCAAGGCAAGCAATGGCATGCTTATAAAACCCGCCCAAAAGCGTGGTGCAATAATACGTTTTAGCGGATCGATTGCCATCATCTCAAGTGATGAAAGCTGCTCTGTTGCTTTCATTAAGCCAATTTCAGCAGTCAATGCGCTGCCTGCGCGCCCTGCAAACAGTAATGCAGTAACAACCGGGCCCAGTTCTCGCAATAAACTCAGTGCCACTAACGGCCCTAAACTATCCTCAGCGCCATAACCAACTAATACGGTGTAACCTTGTAAAGCCAATACCATGCCGATAAACAAACCCGACACCATAATAATGAGTAAAGATTGCGAACCCACCATATAAAGCTGGCGAACAAGTAACGGTGTGCCTTTTTTAAAATTAGGAACATGCGCTAATGCACTAAACAGCATATAAGCTGAACGACCGAGAGCCGCAAAGCGTCCTAGCGTTTTATGCCCTAGCTTTTGAAATAAATCCAACATTATGCTTTTTCTCCAAGCAGCTCGTCTGCATAAGCTTGAGCCGGAAAATGAAATGGTACCGGACCATCCGACAAGCCTTTTAAAAACTGTTGAACTAAAGGAGATTCGTGATTACGCATTTCATCTGGGGTACCACAACCAATTACCCCTTGATCAGCGATAATTATAACGTGATCGGCAATACTCATTACCTCTGTCACATCGTGCGTCACTATTAAAGACGATAAACCTAATACCTCGTTAAGCGACTTAATTAGCTTAACCAATACGCCCATCGAAATAGGGTCTTGTCCTGCAAATGGCTCATCGTACATGATTAGCTCTGGATCAAGTGCTATAGCGCGCGCAAGTGCAGCACGTCTTGCCATACCGCCTGATAACTCAGAGGGCATTAAATCTTTAGCGCCACGTAGCCCAACCGCTTGCAGCTTCATTAATACAACTAATCGAATAAGGTCTTCACTTAGCTTTGTGTGCTCTCTTATAGGAAACGCAATATTGTCAAATACCGACATATCAGTAAACAGCGCACCACTTTGAAAAAGCATGCTCATTTTAGTACGTGCTTCGTATAACTCTTTACGAGACATTTTAGGAATGCTGCCACCTTCAAATAAAATATCACCTGAATCTGGTTTAAGCTGACCACCAATTAAACGCAACATAGTGGTTTTGCCAATTCCGCTTGGCCCCATGATCGCAGTAATTTTACCTTTAGGAACGCTAAAACTCATATTTTTATATATAGTTCTATTGCCTCTCGAAAAGCTAACATCCTTGACTTCTACTATTGATTGCGACAAGTCGCTCTCCATAAAAATGTTCACTAGTGCACCTATTTTAAAGCTTTTTTGTCAAAGATGGAAAAAACAATTCGTAAGATTTTGTAATACACCCATGAAAAGGATTATAAGACTCGCTCAAAACAGCTTAACCCCGGCTTAAATTTTTAAATTAGCTGTTTAAAAGCAGCATTGTTACGTAGTTGACCTTACTCTTTTATTTATACTTTCATCTTGGCTTTTGTTACTATTCGCGCCATCCGTATTTTGTATAACTGGCTTAACACAATGGTTACCTCGTTTGTTATTTTAATTCTTGGTTTTGCAGCTCTTGTTTGGAGTGCAGACAGGTTTGTTTATGGCGCTGCGGCTCTTGCTAAAAACTTTGGTGTACCTACACTTATTGTTGGTTTAACCGTGGTAGCTATGGGCTCTTCAGCACCTGAAATGATGGTTTCAGCCTCTGCAGCTCTGGCTAATAAAACCGACACAGCCGTTGGTAATGCTGTTGGCTCTAATATTACAAACATTTTACTTGTGTTAGGTATCACAGCTCTATTTCGCCCTCTTTCAGTTTCATCAAGTACATTAAAACGCGAAATGCCATTGGTAATGCTCGTATCTTTAGTTACTTGGTATGTGTTCTCAGATAACTACTTTTCATTTAATGAAGGTGTTGCGCTTTTGGTTGGCTTTATCGTATTCATCGGTGGGTTAATTATTGTATCTATGCGTGCGAAAAACCAAGATGACCCATTTGTCTCAGAAGCCTGCGACGACGTCCCTAACGATGTACCTACGAAAAAAGCGGTATTTTGGTTAGTTGTCGGCATGATACTCCTACCTGTTAGCTCTCATTTTTTAATAGGTTCAGCTGTAGACATTGCAAAATACTTCGGCTTAAGCGACTTAGTCATTGGCTTAACAATTATTGCCATTGGTACTAGCTTGCCAGAGCTTGCAGCTTCGGTAGCTGGTGTACTTAAAAATGAAGATGATTTAGCACTAGGTAATATTGTTGGCTCAAATATATTTAATATTCTAGCGGTATTACCACTTTCAGGTATCATTAACCCTTCTGCCATTGACCCATCATTAGTAAGTCGAGACGTATTAATTATGATTGGTGCAACACTTGCTCTTATTATTATGTCATTGAACTTTAGAGGCACCCAACGTATCAATAGAGTAGAAGGCGGCTTATTGCTAATAGCGTTTTTGGGTTACCAAGGGTATATTTTTAGTCAAGTAGGGTAAATGATGGCAACGCTAAATTTTATTGAACAAGGTCTTCGCGTTTTAGATGTTGAGCGCCAAGCTCTTAGTGATATTGCACAATATGTAGATGAGAATTTTAATAACGCGTGCCAATTAATGTACGACTGCGAAGGCCGTATTATTGTCATTGGCATGGGTAAATCAGGTCATATTGGCAATAAAATCGCGGCCACTCTTGCGAGTACTGGCAGCCCTGCATTTTTTGTTCACCCTGGTGAAGCAAGCCATGGTGATTTAGGTATGATCACTAAAAATGACGTGGTTATGCTTATTTCTAATTCAGGGGAGACCAGCGAAGTTTTAAATATCATTCCGGTTTTAAAACGACTTGGTGCCAAAATGATATCGATGACTGGCAATACGCAATCAACCATGGCGACCCTTGCTAATGTACATGTGTGTATTAAAGTAGAAAAAGAAGCCTGTTCATTGGGTCTAGCTCCTACATCAAGCACCACTGCAACGCTTGCGATGGGCGATGCCATGGCAGTTGCACTATTAGAAGCTCGGGGCTTTACAGCTGATGACTTCGCGCTATCTCACCCAGGTGGTAGTTTAGGCAAGCGCTTACTGCTTACTTTAAAAGATGTTATGCACGGTGGTGCAAATACACCTATTATTAGCGTTTCACAAACAGTTAAAGACGCCCTTATTGAAATGTCCGCCAAAGGTTTAGGCATGACAGCCATTGTTGATGAAAATCAGCAGCTCGTGGGATTATTTACCGATGGCGATTTACGTCGTATTTTAGAGCAAAGAATTGATATTCATACAACACAAATAGATGTTGTTATGACTAAGTCATGTACTACGGCTACACAAGATATTTTAGCCGCTGAAGCGCTTAATATTATGGAACACAAACGTATAAATGGCTTAATCGTCATCAATGAGAAAAACCAACCTATTGGCGCATTAAACATGCAAGACCTATTAAAAGCAGGAGTGTTATAAATGCAATTTGAAGAACTCTATCAACCGCTGAGCGATGATGTAAAAGCACGCGCTAAAAAAGTAAAGCTACTTATATGCGATATTGATGGTGTATTTTCTGATGGCCGTATTTATCTTGGTAATCAAGGTGAAGAGCTAAAAGCATTTAATACAAAAGATGGTTTTGGCATTAAAGCGCTTATAAACAGTGGCTTTGAAGTGGCTGTAATTACTGGTCGTCATTCACAAATAGTGCAACAACGTATGAGCAGCTTAACCGTACAGCATATTTATCAAGGTCAAGAAAATAAGCTCATTGCCTATCAAGAATTAAAAGACAAACTCAACCTTAGCGATGAACAAATTGCTTATATCGGTGATGATGGCCCTGACATGCCTGTTATGGAATTAGTCGGCTTTGCTGTTGCAGTAAATGATGCCCATCCACTTATTAAACGTTTATCACACTATATAACGCAAATGCCTGGCGGCTTTGGTGCAGTAAGAGAGCTCACCGACTTACTTATGCTTGAAAATGGTAAAGCATTGACTACACAAGGCACTAGTTCATGAATGCAGCGCGCATAATATTAAGCGTTTTATTCATTAGCTGTATGGTTTGGCTTTGGTACCCTTATTTTACACAACCAAATATTTTGCCTCAGACTGAGCCTGAAGTTATTGCCAAGCCTGATTACATAGCCATTGAACTCAAACAAACAGCCTATGACGAACAAGGTACAATCAGCCACAAAGTAACTGCGGCTAAAATGGAACTATATCAGCAATTAGGTTTCACGTTTTTTGAAAAACCCATTTTTACTTTATATAACGAAAAGCAAACGTGGCAAATAAATGCAGACGAAGCAACATTATACGAAGACAAACAATTAATTTTAGAAGGTAACGTGGTTGCCAAAAACTTAACCGATAACGCCATGATAGACAAAATCAATGCTGATAATATTCAGGTAGATATAAAGCTATTAACAATGCGCTCGGAGCAACCCGTTATCATCACTGGACCCAATTTAAAAATCACCGGCAAAGGCCTAGAAGCCGACTTAAAAACCGAAGTGATAAAACTAATTAACCATACGCGAACCATATATTATGACCAATAAAATATTAAAATCACTTATTATTCCTACACTTATACTAGCATTTAATAGCAGTGCTGCAGAGCCAAATACACAGCCTGCTGCAAATCAAATATCAATAAGCGCCGATAAGCAAGAAGGTCAATTAAAAGCTAATGTCGGGATTTTTGAGAAAAACGTTGAAATTATTCACGGTAACCGCCGTATTACAGCCGACCGTCTCGAAGTACATAAACGCGATGAACTTGGTGATAATAAGCAATTATTAATTGCCACTGGTAGCCCTGCCCACTTTGAAGAGAAGCAATCAGACGGCACGACTATGAGCGCCAGTGCTGACGAAGTACGTTACGATGTATCTAAGCGTTTTTTAACGCTTGTTGGTAATGCACAGGTATCGCAAGCAGGACAAAAAATAAATGCTAAAAGCATTACCTACGACATTGAGCAGCAGCTAATCAGTGCCGAAAAAGATGAAAACTCAACTGACCGCGTTCATACAATTTTAGTACCCATTGAAACTAAAAAAAGTAAAAAAAGCGACAAAGGTCAACCATGAGCACATTAAAAGCAGAACTATTAGCAAAGAGCTATAAAGGCCGTGAAGTTGTAAAAAACGTTGGCCTTGAAGTAAAAGCTGGCAGTATTGTTGGCTTACTTGGCCCTAACGGCGCAGGCAAAACAACCACGTTTTATATGATTGTAGGCCTTGTGCCTAGCGATAAAGGTAAAATATCGATAGATGATAACGATATTACTCTTTTACCTATGCATAGTCGTGCTAGATTAGGCATAGGCTACTTACCGCAAGAGTCTTCAATTTTCAGAAAGCTAACTGTTTATCAAAACTTAATGGCTATTTTAGAAACGCGCAAAGAGTTAAATAAACAAGCTAGAGAAGACACTCTCGATAAATTATTAGATGAATTTAGCATACAACACATTCGTGATAGCCAAGGTATGGCATTATCAGGTGGCGAACGTCGTCGTGTTGAAATAGCACGTGCGCTGGCAGCAGATCCTAAATTTATATTACTGGATGAACCGTTCGCTGGTGTTGATCCAATTTCAGTATTAGATATAAAGAAAATAATAGAACATCTTAAAAATCGTGGGATTGGAGTATTAATTACCGACCATAACGTAAGAGAAACCCTTGATGTTTGTGAAAAAGCCTACATTGTTTCTCATGGGGAGCTGATTGCATCAGGTACTCCAGAACACGTATTAAATGATAAAACAGTACGCGATGTTTACTTAGGCGAGCAATTTAGGCTGTAACATTTACGCCATGTCTTTAAGCATCTGCTAGTATTAATTATAACAACATAAAAGGATTGTTAGAGATACATGAGGCAATCACTACAGCTGCGCATGGGCCAGCAACTTACAATGACTCCACAGCTGCAACAAGCTATTCGTTTGTTGCAACTCAGTACATTGGATCTCCAGCAAGAAATACAAGAAGCTCTCGACAGCAACCCGCTATTAGAGGTTGAAGAACAAGACTACTCAGAAGATGCTGCTGGCAAAAACGAGCAAAAAGCTGATACCGATGACATAACTGTTAGCGCATCTGCCGATGATGCTCCAAGCGAATACGAACAAGATAGTGGTGAAGCACTTGCGAAAGACACGCTAAGTGACGACATGGCTATGGATGTTAGCTGGGATGAGTACATGAGTGCCGCTCCTGCAGCATCATCGGGTCCAATGCCTGAAGATGAATCAATTTATCAAGGTGCCTCTACAGAGACGCTCCATGAGTATTTAATGTGGCAGTTACAATTAACGCCATTTAGCCCTACAGACGAAGCTATTGCTATTGCCATCGTAGAAGCCGTTGATGATTCAGGTATTTTAACACTAAGCTGCGAAGAGATTTTAGAAAGCTTTAATCAAGAAAACGAAGATGATAACGAAGTCGAACTTGATGAAATTGAAGCTGTATTAAAGCGCATCCAACTGTTTGATCCTGTCGGTATTGCTGCACGTAGTTTACAAGAGTGTTTGTGTATTCAGCTTAACCAATTTGATAAAGAAACACCTTACATTAATGAAACAAAAATGATTTTAACCGAGCATATTGATTTATTAGCTGCTCGTGACTATCGTACATTAATGAAGAAAACCAAGCTCAAAGAAGAAGAGCTTAAAGAAGTAATGACATTAATCCATACTCTTAGTCCTAAGCCAGCAGATACTATTGTAAGAGAAGAATCTGAGTATGTTATTCCAGACGTGTCGGTTAAAAAAATTAAAGGCCGCTGGGTTGTTGAGTTAAACCCAGATAGCATGCCTAAAATTCGTGTTAATAGCCAATACGCTGCAATGTCTCGCACTGTAAAATCGAGTGGTGACAGCCAGTTTATTCGCTCGCATTTACAAGAAGCTAAATGGTTTATTAAAAGCTTAGAAAGTAGAAACGACACGCTTTTAAAAGTAACTAATTGTATTGTTAAGCAACAACAAGGCTTTTTTGAACACGGACCTGAAGCAATGAAACCGATGGTTTTAAATGATGTTGCTGAAATGGTAGAAATGCACGAATCAACAATTTCGCGCGTAACAACTCAAAAGTATATGCATACACCCCGTGGTATATTTGAGCTTAAATACTTTTTCTCAAGCCATGTAAGCACCGAAAACGGTGGTGAATGTTCATCTACAGCAATTCGTGCACTTATCCGCAAATTAATCGCTGCAGAAAACTCAGCAAAACCATTGAGTGATAGTAAAATAGCGGATATATTGGCTGAGCAAGGAATTAAAGTAGCAAGACGTACAATCGCAAAATACCGCGAATCTCTGGCTATTCCACCGTCAAATCAGCGTAAAAGCTTGATCTAAGACGCAAAAAAAAAGAGGGTAATGCTTATGCAACTAAACTTAACTGGTCGTCACGTAGAATTAACCGATTCACTAAGAGACTATATTAATACCAAATTTGCGAAGCTAGAAAGACACTCTGATCATATTAATAATGTTCATGTCATTCTTGATGTAGAAAAATTAAATCAAAAAGCAGAAGCTACAATACATGTAAGTGGTGCTGAGCTATTTGCCTCTACGGAACATCAAGATATGTATGCCGCCATTGACTCGTTGATCGACAAGCTCGATCGACAAGTAATTAAACACAAAGAGAAGCTTGCTCGACACTAATATGATGAAATTAAGCTCACTTATATGCCAGGACTGCAGCAAAGCTGCGGTCCTTTTTAATAGCAAAAAAAGAATTTTAGAGTTCATTAGCGAACTTGCTCACGACAAACTTCCGTATTTACCGCAACAGGATATCCTTACTGCTTTAATGAGCAGAGAGAAACTGGGTAGTACAGGTATTGGGCGTGGTATTGCCATTCCTCATGGTCGAATGAGCGGTGCAGAAGAGCCTTTAGCTTTAGTACTCGTTAGCGAAACTCCAATAAATTTTGATGCAATAGATAATCGTCCTGTTGATATTTTTGTCGCACTCATCGTACCAGATGGCGATAACCAACAGCACTTAAAGACTCTCGCAACCATTGCTGATAAACTAAACAACAAAGATTTTTGTAAACAGTTACGCTGTGCAAAATCAGATGCTGAGCTTTACCAAGTTATTGTCGATCAATCATAGTTTTATAAAGGGTGTTAAATGGAGTTAATTATCATAAGCGGCCGTTCTGGTTCTGGAAAGTCGGTTGCTTTACGCGTTGTAGAAGATTTAGGCTATTATTGCGTAGATAATATTCCAGTTAACTTGCTTCCTTCATTAGTTCGCAGTGTGTCTGATAGCTACGATAAAATTGCTGTTAGCATTGATGTGCGAAACATCCCTAAAGAGCAAGATGAATTTAACGATATTCTTGAATACTTACCAGGCTTTGCAAATCCTACGTTATTTTATTTAGATAGCGACGATCAAACGTTGATAAAACGCTTTTCAGAAACACGCAGGTTACACCCACTATCAATTGACTCGCTGCCTCTTGATTTAGCCATCAAAAAAGAAAAAGAATTACTTGATGTATTAATCACCCGCGCCGACTTTATGATAGACACAACTGATTTAAGCGTTCACCAACTTGCAGAATCTATTCGTGAAAAGATTTTAGGTAAAAAAGATAAGCAACTAATTGTCACGTTTGAATCGTTTGGTTTTAAACACGGTATACCAAAAGAAGCCGACTATGTATTTGATGCACGCTTTTTACCAAATCCACATTGGGAACCTGAATTAAAACCTTTAAATGGGTTAGATCAACCCGTTAAAGATTATTTGGCCAATCACAGCATAGTGCAAAAATTCACATGGCAAATTCAAACATTTGTACAAACGTGGTTACCGCACTTAGAGCGAAATAACCGCAGTTATTTAACCATAGCTATCGGATGTACAGGCGGACAACATCGCTCTGTATATTTAGCGCAAACTATCGGTGAAAGTTTTGCAATGACACATCCCAATGTAAAAATTCGCCATCGTGAACAAGAAAAATAATAGAGCTGAATAATCACCTGTTCAGCTTAGGTAGAGTAAGTTATGCACTGTGAAGACACTTTTTTAATAAAAAACAAATTAGGCTTACACGCTAGAGCAGCTACTGTGCTTGCGCAGTTAGCAGTACAATTTGATGCGACAATCACATTATTTCAAGATGATAAAGAAGCCGCGGGCGATAGCGTACTTGCACTAATGTTACTTGAAAGTAGCCAAGGCAAAGAAGTAAAAGTTGTATGCAAAGGCCCCGATTCTGAGCAAGCTTTACATGCTGTTGGAGAGTTAATAGCACAACGTTTTAATGAGCAAGAATAAACAGTTATAAAAATAATGCTCGCATTACTAACGCCTCAACTAAAACAGATATATAAATACGGTTAGTGACGCCAGTTAACTCACCTCTCCTCATAAAGTAATATAAAAATTTATAAAGGACGCCAATGCCTGAAGCTTTTGAACAAGATTACCCACTACAGCAACTAAAACAGGTGACTAAGTCACTCAATAGTGGTCAATTTGTTCAAGTTAGGCGCATGCTCGCAAAAACAGCTCCTTGTGATACCGCATTACTATTAGAATCATCCCCCCATAAAATTCGCCGACTCCTCTGGCAGTTGGTTGATCCTGATGTGCAAGGCGATGTTCTTGAAGAACTATCAGAAGATGTTCGTTTAGGCATTATTGCCCAGATGGAACCTAAGCACATTGCAGCCGCAACAGAGGATATGGGCCACGATGACTTAGGTGAAGTATTACGTAGTCTGCCAGACACCGTTTATAAAGACGTTGTTAGCGCGATGGACATTCAAGACCGTGAACGTGCAACACAAGCACTTTCGTATCAAGAGCGTTCTGCTGGCGCGCTAATGAACACCGATACGGTGACCATTCGCCCCGACGTTACGCTTGATGTTGTACTTAGGTATATTAGGCTACGCGGCGAGTTACCAGAAGGTACCGATGACTTGTATGTTGTTGATAAGCATAACTGCTTTATAGGCGCTTTATCACTCAGTACATTATTAACTAACCCGCCAGAAAAAATTGTTCGCGATTTAATGGATGAAGATTGTGAGTCTATCCCAATCTCTATGGATGAAAGTGAAGTCGCGCAATTATTTGAACGTCATAATTGGATATCGGCCCCCGTAGTTGATGATAACGATCAGCTCCTTGGTCGTGTAACTATCGATGATATTGTTGACGTAATAAGAGAAGATGCGGAGCATAGCTTACTAAGTTTAGCCGGTCTTGATGATGAAGAAGATACCTTTGCACCAGTACTAAAAAGCTCTAAAAAACGCTCAGTTTGGTTAGGTGTCAACTTACTAACGGCACTTGCAGCTGCTTTTGTAGCTAGCTTTTTTGAAGGCACTTTAGATGTTTTACCTATTTTAGCTGTACTTAACGGTATTGTCCCTTCTATGGGTGGTGTTGCAGGTAGCCAATCATTGACGCTTGTTATTCGTGGTATTGCGGTAGGTCATATAAATCAAACAAACCAACGTTTCTTGATGATGAAAGAGCTTGCTATTGGCGCGTTAAACGGGGTTTTGTGGTCGTTGTTAATAGCAGGTGTTATTGCCCTATGGCAGTGGGACTTTATGCTTGGTGGCGTACTCGCCTTCGCTATGTTTATGAACTTAGTGGTGGCAGGTGTTGCTGGTGCGAGTATCCCTATTATTCTTAAAAGAATGAATATAGACCCAGCACTTGCAGGGAGTGTAGTGCTAACCACGGTGACAGATATTGTGGGTATATTCGCCTTTTTAGGTACTGCTACTTGGTTGCTGGTTTAAATTAGAAACTTTTGCAAATAACTAAAGTAAAAAACACTTAGGGTAAAGTTGCAGCTATGACAACGGATACTAAAAATAAAAAAGACACACCTAAAAAAACGCCAAAACAAAAAGGGCTATCAATATTAAAAAGTGTATTGATATATGGCTCTATATTTTTCGTAATTTATAACGCTGTTAATTGGTGGAGGCAACCGGTCATGCCTGCAAATCCTCAATTACAATTAATAGACTATAAAGGGCAAAACATTGATTTATCAGCAATGAGCCAAGATAAACCAACGCTTGTGTACTTTTGGGGAACTTGGTGCCCTATTTGTAGTATTACCTCCCCTGCCATAAACGAACTCGCAAACGAGAATAACTACCCTGTCGTGAGCATCGCAATAAAATCAGGTTCTGATAAAGAACTACATGAGTATCTAAATGATCACGGCTACAATTTTGCCACTGTAAACGATCAACACGGTGAGATATTTGCCGACTGGCAAGGACAAGTCACGCCATCCTATATAATCTTAAAAGATAATAAAATGAAGCAAGGGCTAACAGGTATTCAACCGTTATGGTCACTTAAATTACGTTTATGGTTATCATCAACGTTTTAAAAAACTAACTAGAAGTATATTGGCTCTAAATACGCCAATCTTAAGGGGAGTTTCTGAAAGTTCGCTCTTTATTACCTACAATAATATAGCCAATAAAGAGCAAGGTTTACTTAATTTACGTACTAACGAGGCTTAAAAATCCTTAGCGTAATTAAACTAATTACGCTAGATATTAGTAGATTAGATTACTAACGTGTACTTTGACGATTACCGCCTACTTTTGGTTTAGTGTTTGCCTTTTTAAATTGGCTAAAACCGGTATGTCGCGTTAGTGCCGGACGTCCGCCTTTACTGCGACCTTTACCTGCTTTTTCATCACGCCCTTCTTCAGGCACTAAACAGTTAGGCCCTTTACCAATTAAATTAGCTTTACCCATTTTACGCAGTGCTTCGCGTATCATTGGCCAACCTGCTGCATCATGGTAGCGTAAAATTGCTTTATGTAATCTACGTTGGCGAGCACCTTTAGGTACTGGAACAACTTCTGTATTGTTTTTTATATTACGTAAAGAGTTCATCTCTGTATGGTAAATAGTCGTTGCATTAGCCATCGGTGACGGGTAAAAATTTTGTACCTGATCAAGCTTAAAGTCGTTTGATTTAAGCCATAAAGCCATGTTTACCATGTCTTCGTCTTTTGTACCTGGATGAGCTGATATAAAGTAAGGAATTAAATACTGCTTTTTACCTGCTTCTTTAGAGTACTTATCAAATAATTCTTTAAATTGATCATACGCGCCCATACCTGGTTTCATCATTTTTGATAATGGACCATCCTCTGTATGCTCCGGCGCTATTTTTAAGTAGCCGCCCACATGATGCGTTACTAATTCTTTAACGTAACGCGGGTCGCGTACAGCTAAGTCATAACGTACACCAGAAGCAATCAAAACCTTTTTAATACCCTTAACTTCACGTGCTTTTTTATATAAGTCTATTGTTGGCGTATGGTCGGTATCCATGTGCTTACAAATTTCAGGGTACACACATGATAAGCGTCTACAGGTACTTTCTGCTTTTTTACTAGTACAACGCAGTTTATACATATTTGCCGTTGGGCCACCTAAATCAGAAATCACACCAGTAAAGCCAGGTACTTTATCTCTAATCTGTTCAATTTCTTCAATAATAGATTCTTGCGAACGACTTTGAATAATACGCCCTTCATGCTCCGTAATTGAGCAAAACGAACAACCACCAAAACAACCGCGCATAATATTTACCGATGTTTTTATCATGTCGTAAGCAGGAATTTTAGAGTCGCCGTAACTTGGGTGAGGAATTCGCTGATACGGTAAACCAAACACAGCGTCCATTTCATGTGTTTCTAATGGGTATGCAGGCGGGTTTACCCAAATAGAGCGATCGCCGTGTCGCTGAAACAGCGCTCTTGCACAACCAGGGTTTGTTTCTTGATGTAAAATACGCGAAGCGTGGGCGTATAGAGGTTTGTTAACACTTACTTGCTCATAAGCAGGTAACTTAACGTAAGTTTTTTCCCACGGTTTAGGTCGCGCAGGCTGAACCATGATTGGTTTTGCAGCTTCCGCCTTTAAATCAATACCCGCTTGTTTAAATTCAGATTTGCTACATCCAACATCATCAGCGCCGTATGGATTTGGAATAGGATCAATTTTACCAATTTTATCTATAGCGGTAGAGTCACTACCACGCCAACCTGGTAAAGGTTCTTTTCTAATAACAGCCGTGCCGCGAATATCTTGAATAGTATCCATTGTTTCGCCTGCGGCAATACGATGCGCAACTTCAACTAACGGACGCTCTGCGTTACCGTAAATTAAAATATCAGCTTTAGCATCAAACAAAATACTACGACGTACTTTTTCTTGCCAATAGTCGTAATGAGCAATACGACGAAGACTCGCTTCAATACCACCAATAACAATTGGTATTCCTTTGTATGCTTCACGACATTTTTGCGAGTAAATCATTACGGCGCGATCGGGACGTTTACCACCTACGTTATCTGGCGTGTAAGCATCATCGTGGCGCATACGCTTTTCAGCTGTATAGCGATTGATCATCGAATCCATGTTGCCAGCTGTTACACCAAAAAATAAATTCGGTCTGCCTAGCTCCATAAATGCATCTTTAGAGTCCCACGCGGGCTGGGCAATAATACCCACTCTAAAGCCTTGCGCTTCAAGTACACGGCCAATTACCGCCATACCAAAGCTAGGATGATCAACATACGCGTCACCACTAATTATTATTATGTCGCAGCTATCCCAGCCAAGTGCATCCATTTCTTCACGTGTAGTTGGTAAAAATGGCGCGGTGCCATAACATTCAGCCCAATATTTAGGGTATGAAAATAAGGCGCGCTTAGCTTTGAGTGTGCTCATAATTGTGGCCGTAGAATAACAAAAGGCGCGAATTATACCCTACTAAATTGTTTATATATACAAAGTAGTCAAAGCATATCGCACCTTAAATTCTAAATCGTTCATTAGCTTAAATAATAAATTAATCTTTTTTAGCGTTTATTTATAAATTCTATTAATTCATTCTCAGGCATGGGTTTAGCATACATAAACCCTTGTACCTCATCACACCCTAAATTCTTTAAGAACTGGGCTTGCGCTTGTGTTTCGACCCCTTCAGCAATCGTTTTTAAACCCAACTTAGCGCCAAGTGATATAACTAAAGCAGCAATAGCACCTGTATCATCGTTTGGTAAACCCTTTATAAATGCGCGGTCTATCTTTAATCTATCCAGTGGTAAACTTTGAATATAGCTCAGCGACGAAAAACCAGTGCCAAAGTCATCAATAGCAACTTCCAATCCTAGTTCTTTAAGCTCTCTTAGAGTATTAATAACAGTTTCTAGCTCATCCATTACTACGCTCTCGGTAACTTCTAATTCTATGTTCTTGGGCTTAACACCATATTTTAACAATGTATTTTTAACAGTTTGTGCATAACCTTTTACTTTAAACTGCGGAACAGACACATTAACCGCAATACAAATTTCTGTACCCATATTTTCTAGGCGCTTTTGCTGTTGGCAAGCTTGCTCTAATACCCACTGCCCTATATCGACAATTAAGCCAGCATCCTCTGCAAGTGGTACAAATACAGCTGGTGATATATACACGCCATCACCTGTCGGCCAGCGTAATAATGCTTCACACCCAATTAGCGATAAATCATCTAGTGCAAGTTGGGGTTGATACCATACCTCTAACTTATTCCGAGCAAAGTCATGACGTAGCTGCCTAATAATACCTAAACGCCAAGCCATTTTATCTTGCATATCAATACTGTAATAAACGCCTTCTTTATGCTTTGCTTTTTTAGCTTGATTAAGTGCGATATAAGCAACTTTCAGTGTATCAATACCACTACTTTGAAAGTCTTGTTGTTGGCATAAGCCGACTCTAAAGTCGATAGGCAGTAAATGTTCTTCTGCGTAAAATGGAATACCTAGTTGCTCATTCAATTTTTTTAAGTCAAATTCGTCTTGGCGAATAATAAACCCAAAAACATCAGCGCCAATACGTGAAAGTAATTTAGCTGATTGGTAATTTTCTTTTAGCCTTTGAACAATACCAATTAATACTTTATTACCGACCTCTTGCCCTAAGCCATTATTAATATCTGCAAAGTTAACTACATCAAGTAATACAAATATATAATCATTCACGTGGGGCTTTTGATAATGCACTACCCGTTCAATAAAGTTAGTACGATTTGAAATACCAGTAAGCACATCTTTATAAGCTGCATCTCTTAACTTTACAAATAGCCTTATGTTATCAAGTGCTACACTTACATTAGTTAAGAAAATTTCAGCAAATTGAAGCTGTGCTTGTAAGGGAGTGTGTTCGCACTCTATATATAAAGCCGCTTTTCGATGTTTGCTTTTCAATATAAATGTTGAACTTGAATCTATATGTTGGTGCTTTGACAAAGCAAAACATGACTCAACTTGTTCAAATACTCTGCTATCAACATTAATTAATTTTTCACCAAAATAGCCTTCGTAATGCCCACAACCACCTAATACTTGAATAAAGTCATCGCCATCCAACTTGCTACAAACAAGCCCTCTAGGTGCGCACTTTAAAATAACACTCATATGCTTGATGACTTCTTTGCATAATTGCTTAATATCAGTAAGTCCTAAAATAGACTTTGATGCTGAAACAATCGTGTTCATCGCATCACTTTGATATTCAAGCTGGCATACCTGCTCGTATGAGCGAATAGCCGTTATAAGCGAAGTTAATAACTTAGAGCGAGTAAGCTCTGTTTTCGTTTTATAATCATTTATGTCGTATTCTCGTATTACTTTTTCTTCTGGTGTATTGCCTGCTTGCCCTGTTCTTAAAATAATTCTTACATGTTGATTATTTAATTCGTCACGCACTCTTTTTACAACCTGCAAACCGGCATCGTCAGTTTCCATAACAACATCTAAAAAAATAACCGAAATATTTTTATTTTTAGCTAACACTTCTATTGCTTCTGCACCCGAATAAGCATCGTGAAATCGCAAACCTGCCCCTAAAAACTCAACTCCAGACAAAGCTAATTTTGTTACAGAATGAATCTCAGGTTCGTCATCAACAATTAAAATATCCCAAAACTTAGTCTGCTCAACAACAGCATCGTCTTCAAAATCTTGTTCAAAAAATAAAAAATCGTTTTGATCTGACGACATTCGCTCTCCTAAGTAGCAATCTATAAATTATTTTTGGTTTATAATCTAATTCATACTATAGTCGATTAATAAAAAGTTGTTGTATTTCAACTTGAAAAACTAATAAAAGGTGTGCTTATTAAACCATTAAAAATATTAATCAAATGCGTGCTGTTATTACTATTGGTATTGGCACTGGTAGGGCTAATACTGCCTCAAAGTTATAGTGTAAATAAAACAATCGAAATTAATGCCAATCTTAAAGTAATAAAGCCGCTTATCACCGACTTTAGCCAATGGCAAAAATGGTCTCCATGGGAAAAAGTAGACCCCAGCATACGTTTTACTTTGGGCGAACCCAGTTCTGGCCTAGGAGCTCATCAGTCTTGGAAAGGAAAATGGGGGTATGGTGAAATGATCATAACTTCGATAAGCCAAAATAAAGTCAGCTTCAACATACTTTTAAATGCTGAACATATTATCAGAGGCACTTTTAACCTTAGCGAGCAAAACGGTATAGTTACGTTAATATGTAATATTAAAGGTCAAACAACGGCTCCTTTAATATCTGGTTACACTGCAATTTTAAGCGAGTACGTACTCAGTAATACAGTTTCACTGGGTTTAAATAACCTTCAAACTGTTGCACAGCTTAGTGATCCACAAAGGATAATGCACAGTCATGACAGTCAAAACAGCTCAGGCGAGAATTAATCTAGCCAACATCATTGAATCCTTACTTGGTTACCCTATAACAAAAGTAGGAAGTAACGGTGTACTACCTACTAACGAGCAGAGTTACGATATTAAGGGCCAAATTAAGCCGCTTTATCATATCAATAGTGAAAACTCTGTTTTAGCTCGTGCTCAAAAGCGCCAAGATTTATTACTTATTAAACAACAACAAAATATAGAATCAATTTTAGCAATGGCTATGGGATTTTGCCCTGATGTAGCAAGTAGTAAACAGCCCGATGTTGACTGGGTAGAACACTTTATAGCCCTATGTGAAGATACCTCAAATGCGTCAATGCAAATTTTATGGGCCAAAATTTTAACGGGAGAAACCCTTAATCCTGGTACGTTTTCAATTAAAAGCCTACAAACTTTAAAACATATGACACAGCGAGAAGCAGACTCTTTGCAAAAATGTGTGTCGCTCTCAGGCTATAACGAAAAAGACGACAGCCACTTTATATTACTCGGCTTTTACAAAAAACCGTCCTTGTTTGATTTGCTACGAAAAGGCAATAAAGTATCTCTAAATTTAGGAAAAATGGGTATTAGCTTTCCTGATATTTTAACGCTCATGGATCTTAATTTACTGTATAGAAAAGAAATTGAATCTGCAGTGCTTAAAGCGGGGCAAGAGCTTACCCTTTCATTTTTATCGCAAAAAGTAACGTTAAAGGCAAAGAGTAGTGATTTGGTATTAAGCTATTACAAATTTACGCAAACAGGTGATGAGCTTTCTAAACTCATTAATTTCCCTGTCAATAAGGTCTATAAGCAGTTGATTAATAATGCGCTAGAGGGAGAGTTTGATTTAGCGTGGCACGCAATAAAATAATATGCCACGCTTTGTTTAATTAGAAAATACTAATTAAAAATGAACCTGAATACCCGCAAATGGGCCAGATGCATCAATATCAGTAGTAATATCATCTACATCATCAAGTTCTAACACCATAGAACGGTAACCGGCTTTAACAGCAACATCTACTGCTAGGTTATCAATAAGTTCCCACGCTACGCCTACTTGGTAATCTTGTACTTTGCTATCGTCAATAGCCAAAAAGCTACCTTCAAAAAATACACTTAAACCAGTAAATGGTAAGCCAGCTTCGGCACGGCCGTATGCAAGAGGAACAAAACCGGAGAAGTCTTTGGTTTCGGTAAAGTTAGTACCACCATTTTGGGTAGTGCCACTTACAACAATATCACCGTCAAACTGTTTAGCATTTAAACCTAGATCTATTGAAATTAAGTCATTATCAAAAATTTCATAATAAAGAATATAATCAATATGCGTTAAATCACTTACCGTATTTACAGTAGAACCAACAACATAATCAGAACCATTGAAGCTAAATGTATCTGTAAGCAGCGCTGAACCATTTAGCTCAAGCTCTGTATACTTTAATTTAATATTTGGAACTAGTGGCACTGGGTGCTCAAGCGCCGCGTAGTAACTTACAAAAGTCTCATCTTCAAAATCAAAATCTTGAGATGCATTATTTTTGTAAGAAAATTGGCCATCGTTATCTGACTTCCATCCATCAACACCTACATATAAACCTAATAGGGTGTCAGCTTGCGCCGCTGGTGCTAAACATGCCATTGAAAGGGCTGCTGCTAAACAATACTTTTTCATTTTTTATCCTTGAGCTAGTAGTTCGCTAAGTTCGATTAAAGCCGCATTGGCTCTAGAAATATAATTTGCCATAACTAAAGAGTGGTTAGCAACATAGCCAAAACCATTCCCGTTTAAAATAAGTGGGCTCCATACTGTTTCTTGAGTTGCCTCAAGTTCACGTATGATTTGTTGTAAACTTACACGTGCATTTTTCTTTTCAAGTACATCATTAAAGTCATACTCTATCGCTTGTAAAAAGTGTAGTAACGCCCAAGTAGCACCGCGCGACTCGTAAAACACGTCGTCAATTTCTAACCACGGCGTTCTTACTTGTTGCTGCAGTGGAGCAAGAGTTGCTTGTTTATTAGATGAATTACCTGCTAAATCGGTATTCACTTTTTCTTGGCCTACACTGGCGCTTAAACGCTGACTTAAACTACCTAAACGTTTTTCAGCTTCTTTAAGCCAACTACGTAAGTTATCTGCTCGTGCGTAAAATTGGCTATCGCGCTCATGCTCGTTAGCAATTTGGCCTCGATATACCATTAAGTAGTCAATACCTTTTTGGTACTCACCTTCAGCACTTGGCCATGCCCATGCTTCAGAGCTTATATTAAACTGTGGCTGCGCCTTTTTAAGTGCTTCATGTTCAGTAGACTGTGATTGTGAACGACTAAAATCTTTTCGCATAGAAAGCGATAAATCACGTACCATTTCTAGCGCACCATATTCCCACGCTGGCATATCATCCATAATAATACTTGGCGGTATTACATCATTTGATAAGTAGCCACCCGGTTTATCGAGTAAGGTATTGGCTACTGTAATCAATGTAGAAGTAGTTACATAACCCGTTACTATTTTTTCATTACGAAGCTGTGCTTGCTCTTTCGCGTTTGCAACAACGTCAAAACGTGAAGGTTCAGTGCTCCAATAAACAGCAATTGCGTAAAAAATGATAAGCAGTAAAACAACTATTCCTGCTATTTTTCCTTTATGTTGCGACATGTGTACTCCTAATGGTGAGCGTGTTGAGTAGAAGGTTTCGACTGTTTAGCTTGCGCTTCAAGCGACACGACTTGAGCATTAGTAAATAAGCGATTACCGTCACTAAAATATAGCGTGAGTTTACGTTCTTGCCCTACTTTTAATGGCTCTTGTGGTTCAAATACCATTAAATGATAACCGCCAGGTTGAAAACTGACACTTTCATGCGCTTTAATTTCAACCGATTTAACTTGTTGCATTTTCATCATGCCGTCTACATGTGAGTGCTCGTGTATTTCAACACGGCCCAAGCCATCAAGCGTTGCCTTAGTTAAAGTTGCTGCTGTTCCGCCGTGATTAGTAAGCGTTAAGTAACCTACAGTTGAAGTACTGCCAGGTAAAAACTCTCTAACTTGCGCGTTAGCTACTTCGAGTACAGCCACATCAGAAGCATGTTCGTGTCCTGAGTGCGCCGCCAACGATGACGAAAAAAAACTAAATAGTAATGCAGAAGCCATCGAAAAACATAGTTTCGTCATCATTCTTATCCTTATGAAAACTTTAAATTACAGGCTAAATTTAACATAGTTAACCTATAATAGTCAGTCAAATTAAGGATTAAGAGGCTACTTTTTTGTTATCGGCAACAAGCCAACACAACACTGCAACAAATAGTAACGGCCATGCAATCATTATAGATCCAAATAAAAGCGCTAAAACAGTCCCAGCTAACGCCACTACACCCGCACCTACTAATCCCATAGTAATTAAAGCCACTACCGCAACTACAGTAACAATTGCGGCCAAAGCGCCTACAAGCTCTAGCCCTGCCCAGCTAATATCAGCAATCCATAACGGCAACTGCCAAGAGTCGACATGCACAAACGCTATTAAATCAGTAAACAGTAATAAATAGATAATTACACATACTGCCAAAGCTTTCATAGTAATTCTCCCTATACCAACCGGCTTATATACGGGGTCTATTTAACGATAAGAAAATTGCGCTACAACTAGGCAAAATTTTTATATCTAGTTGTTATACATATAAATTTCAATAACGTTATAGAGTGACTTAATTCGTTAAATTGTTCAAATATTTATGCCTGTTGGTATTAATACTCTTTATTTTCAAGGCAGCAATGCGCAATAAAATAACCAAGAGCAACTGCAAACGGAAAGCTTAAAAATAATAAAATAGTTACTAAGCGCGTTGCCCACACCGGAAAATCTAATCGATGCGCCAAACCACTACATACACCTGATATTTTTTTATTTAACGTATCTTTATACCAACCACGTTGGCGATTAAAGCTATTCATAATATTCTCCTTAAGCAGTCTGTTTTAAATCAGTTTTTAAACTTGTTTTCAACTGAGCTAGCTCAGCATCTATTTTTTCATTTTTAACTAAGGCTTCAATTTGTGCAGCTGTCGTATTTGCAGAGTCGGTTAACTCATACGCTTCTATTTGGGCTTCAATACTTTCTACACGTTGCTCAACTTGCTCAAACCGAGATAATGCATTAGCTACTTTGTCGCTTTGTAACGTTGTACTTATCTTTTTTCTTGCAGCTGCTACATCATGGCGTTTAACTAATTGTGCTTGCTTCGTTTTAGCTTCTACTATTTTTTGCTGCAGGCGCTCACAATCAACTTTAATTTTTGCGATAGACTCTTGCAAAGTTTCTAACTGAGTTTGCTTATTTACAATGCTTTCACTAACACGTTGCTTTTCAAGTAAAGCAGATTTAGCAAGGTTATCACTGCCTTTTTCAACCGCATGTTCAGCCTTAACTTGCCAAGCTGCTAATTCTGTTTTTTTAGTATCAATTTGACGATTAATTATTTTTTCTTCACACAATAAAGCAGCAGCTGTACTACGACACTCATTCAACGCATCTTGCATGTCGTTAAGCATTAGGTTTAAAAGTTTTTCAGGGTCTTCTGCTTTATCAAGCATAGCCACAATGTTTGATTGAATAACGTCATTTACGCGGTTAAATATTCCCATGGTATTCTCCTGTTGATTTTTAATTAATTTCAACAAGAAGATTCCAAGAGTTGTGCCAAGTCCATCAAAATAAAAATAAAACATTTAAAATCAAGGTAATAAACAACAAGCCATCTAAATTTTAGTGACTTCAAGCTGAACAGCATAGAGTGTAATTGGCCAATAAATTATGATTTTGACTAATTTTTAGGATCAAAAAAGCCACTCGAAAGTGGCTTAAATTTAGAATTTTTAAGGCTTAGCTTTATTCTGGTACAAAGCTTAATGCTTTATCCATTACCGATAAATCAGCTTGTTTCCCATGACCACTTTCAGAAAGGTGGCGCCTAAAGCCTCGTGCACCTGGTTGCCCCTGAAAAATACCGAGCATGTGACGTGCAATGTGCCAAAAATTAGCCCCCAAACGCATTTCTTCTTCAATGTAACTGTACATTGAGCGCACTACGTCGTGGCGTGATTGTGTGTTTGCAGCATCACCATAAATTTTCTCATCAACGTCATTGAGCATAAATGGGTTACTGTAAGCTTCACGCCCAATCATCACACCATCGATATGTTGTAAATGTTCTAGGCTCTGCTCAATTGTTTTAACACCGCCATTTAAGCTTAAATCGAGTTGCGGATAATCTTTTTTAAGTTGATAAACACGTGGGTAATCAAGCGGTGGAACTTCACGATTTTCTTTTGGGCTTAAACCATTCAGCCATGCTTTACGAGCATGAATAATAAAGTCATCACACCCTACTTTATGGGACGCTTCAATTAGCGCACATAAAAACTCATACGAATCTTGCTCATCAATGCCAATGCGCGTTTTAACGGTAACAGGAATGTTTACTTCGTTTTTCATTGCTGCAACACAGTCCGCAACTAATTGAGGTTCAGCCATTAAACATGCGCCAAATCGACCATTTTGAACTCTGTCTGACGGGCAACCTACATTTAAATTTATTTCGTCATAACCACGCTCACCGGCTAACTTTGCACATTGCGCAAGCGCTTTAGGATCAGAGCCACCAAGCTGCAGCGCCACTGGGCCTTCGTGTTTATTAAAATGTAAGTAGTCGCCTCGACCAAATAAGATAGCTCCTGTGGTTATCATTTCAGTATAAAGCACAGTATGTTTAGTCATTTTGCGATGAAAAGTACGACAATGGCGATCAGTCCAATCCAACATTGGTGCAACGGACATTCTACGAAAGCTTGTTTTTACTGGGTCCCCAGTCATTACAACACCTCCAAGGGTTTCATCATTCATAAAATTGCTGCTCCGAGTTGTTTTAACTGCCCTGAATTGCTTTGAATTACCTAGATGGTGCCCCTATAGACACCCTCGCAGAGTAGGACAAATCAATAACTTACATAAATATGCGATTTGATAATTAAGCGAGGGATTATACACAAACAAGTTTGAAAAATGTATTTATCCAATTTTTAAATAGTAGGTGTGATATTTTTATATAATTAAAAGAATATAATCTTGAACTTCATCAAAATAAAACCCGTTAGTCACGGGTTTTGAATTGAGCTCAATTGAAACTACTCAAACTGTCAGTCTGGTAAAGAGTTATTCAATAGTTGCACAATTTTTAGCTCATACTCGCCATAACTATCCAAATGTTGAAAATCAACATGCCCAGAACCGTTAACAAAGTAACCAATTACTTCCCCTGAGCCATTTTTTCTTTTTTGATTATATCCAAAAAATTTAGAATACCTTAAAGGCGAAACACCTTCAAAATTCTCAATTAGTACCTTACTCTCTGCTGTTTGATTATCAGGATGATAAATCGCATCTCCGTGGAGCTGAGTAGCTAAGCTTTTTTCATATGGCTCAATATAAACAACTCTTTTTATTCCCGCAGCGACTATATGCCTAGCACATACATGGCACGGATAAGTAGTACAGTACAATGTTTTCCCAACCGTACTACTATTGGCACTACGTGCAAGAGCTGTAATTGCATCCATTTCTGCATGTATTGCTCTTGAGTATTCAATTAATGATTTAGCTTTTGATTCTTCTAATATCTGTTGAGCAATTTGAGATGCTCCAGATATATTTTTTGACTCTAAAATACTTTCAATCTCACTTTTTAATAATGATTTATGCTTATCATTGTAGCACTTACTTCCGTGATTAAAGCATCGCTTATCATTATCACTCTCTGCATTATATAGCCCTCCACCAAATTTAGGTACGTCATTACATCCAGTAGAAAGAATATTCCCATCATCATCAGAAATAGATGCTCCAACCTGTCTAGAGAGGCATGCTGATTTTAAAGATGCTGAAAAAGCACTATAAATACCAACTTCATCTTTGGTAGGGGTAATATGATTTGTTCCATGAATCAACTTTATAAATCTAACAACTGATTCACCCGTAGCCTGAGAGCTATCGATATTTCTAATAAAGTAATCAGATTTATGGAGTGATTTTTCAACATGCTGCCCATAACTTTCAGCGGCTTTCCTATCACGATCAATTAAAATACCAGCTTCAGTATCAGTCATTTGCTCTTCTTTTAGGTTTGCGCGTCTTTCATTTTCAGTTCTTAGCATTCCCAATAAATAGAAATTATTACGATAAGTTTCTTTTAAAAGAGAGATTTCATCTGGATGTTTTAATTGGTCAATTATATATGCTGCTTTTTTAGTGACTTTTATAACACCGTCAGTTCCTTCTCCCCCAAAATTAGCCTCCCTTAAAATAGTAATTTTTCTAATAGCCATTTCGGCGAGAATGCTTGCACGATGCTTATTCCTCAACTCATCACCTGAGTCCTGCAATGCTTTATAACGCTCAAAACCTTTTAATTTTTTTAATTCTTCAGCATTACTCTGTTGCGATATAATAAGCTCACTTAAACGTATATGCTCAACATGATATCCAAACTCTATTAATTTATTTTCTAAAGTTGACTTTAACCCACGAATACCAGAACCCACAGTTCCACAAAGCCCTATAATGAGCTCCTCAGATCTTCGATTCTGAATAGTGACTAACGGGGTTTCTTGATTCTTATGTGTGTTATTAGATTGAGGTAGTTCTGTGATTTTTTGGGCGGGCTGAGCCATGGTAACATCCTGTTTGATTATATTAACAGGATATCAATACTATACAATTATTACCAACTCAAGTTATTAGCAGCTTTATACACTCTTTCTTTTGCTTCGTTTTTTCTTTTTTTATCACGAGCAGAAATAAAACATTCAACTTTTGGATTATTCGAAATGTTTAATTTTATTCCATTTTCTACGTTAACTTTCGCTAAATTATTGTCTTTCATTTACTTTCCTAGATAACGAGCAAGATGAGACTCAAAAATAAGAGCGCGCGTATCTTACCCCCGCTTACTCAAATAAACAACCTTTCATTCCTTTAAAACATATTTAGCACAGTTACACTAAAAGATAAACAAATTATAAGAAATAAATAAACATTTAAGCAACATTTGGTAAGGTATTAAGCCCCCAAAATTAAACAGCAGCACCCTATACTCTCCCTCATAGCAAAAAACTTCACTATTTTATTGAATATCAGTCAAATCAAGCATTGGTGCCACAGAAAAGCGTCTATCCAAAGTACATTTATTCAAAGCAAACCTCAGGGTATTAAAGTTATTAAGCACAGCTTAAAAGGCGCTGCATTTTACACAAAAGCCTAACGGGCATCAATGTTAAGAGAACACCTGCAAGCCAAAATAATGAGCTATGCCATTTAAAATATTGGTAACCGCAACCGAACTTAAAATAAGCCCCATAATTCTACTTATTATACTTGCACCACTGTCACCAATTAATTTATGTACATGCGTTGCAAGCAGTAACAAAACCAGTACAACCGCTAATACAGCAAGCATCATTGAAGACGTTAGTAACTGCTCAACCCAGGTATATTCTTCGTTGCGAGTCATTAATACGGCGCCTAACATAGCGCCAGGGCTCGCAATAGATGGAATCGCTAACGGAAAAATAGCTGTTTCAGTACTATCGCGCACACTTTTAATTTCGGCTTCAGGTTTACTTTCACCAAATATCATTGAAAGCGCAAAAATAAGTAATATGATTCCGCCGGCTATTTGAAAAGCCGAAAGTGGGATTTCAATTGCGTTAAGTAATTGCTCACCTGCGAGAACAAAAAATAAGAGCACTAATGCAGATACACCTACCGCTTTAAATATAACTTTACGTTTAAATTTCTCATCATCACCACGTGTGACTGCAATAAATACAGGGACAGTGCCAATGGGGTCAATAACCGCAAAAAAGAAAATAAATATAGCCAATAGTTCGTGCATTACTGGGTTTCCTAGGTAAAAAGCGCTTAATAAAAACGCTGCAACTACAACACAGTATGTTAGTATACCACGGTAGCATAAGGATAAGAGTAATGATGAATATAGAATCACTCGTAAGTAAAGCAAAACAAGTTTGTGACAACCGTGGTGCGCGTTTTACGCCTATCCGCGAGAAAGTATTTCGTCTATTAGCCAGTGCACAAGGTGGTGTTGGTGCATACGATTTGCTTGAGCAATTAAAAGTAACTGAAACAGGTGCTAAACCTGCAACTATTTATCGTGCATTAGACTTTTTAGCTGAACTAGGTTTTATTCATAAAATTGAAAGCACAAATGCATTTATGCTGTGCCATCATTTTGATCATATTCATCCTGTACAGTTATTAATTTGCGATACCTGTGGATTTGTTAAAGAGTTGCACTCGACCGTTATCTCTCATGAGTTAAATAATTTAGCCGCTGAAGGTGGCTTCGTTGTTTCTGGACAAACAATCGAAGCACATGGCAAATGTGAGTCTTGTAGAGCATCATAATCCCCCAAAATTATCCTTAGTGGCTATACTCATACTATATAGCCATTTATTAGCCCCAATTTAAGAGTGCCCACTATGAATGTAGAGTTCATCAATCCGTTTTTATCATCTTTAATTAATGTTTTGAGCACTATGGCTCAAACTCAATTAAAACCGGGTAAACCTCGCATTAAAACTGATGAGATTGCCTGTGGTGATGTATCAGGTTTGATTGGTATGGTTGGCCCGCAAACTCGCGGATCATTTTCAATTACGTTTGATGAAGGGCTAGCATTAACCATTATGGAACGTATGCTTGGCGAAAGGCCAGATACTATAGATGAAGAAGTAACTGACATGGTTGGCGAGATAACCAACATGGTAACCGGCGGTGCTAAAAACTTACTAGGCGAAAAAGGCTTCGACTTTGATATGGCAACACCTATTGTGGTGTCGGGTAAGGGTCATACAATTACTCATAAAAGCCAAGGTAAAAAGATTATCATGCCATTTAGCTGTGACGCTGGTAATGCAAACATTGAAGTTAGCTTCGATAAACTATGAGTTGGCAGCAAAAGCAAATTACATTAAAACCTCGCCCGCGGGGTTTTCATATAATTGATGACGAAATATTGTCTCAACTCCCTGAACTGGCAAATTACAAAATAGGCTTGTTACATTTATTTATTCAGCATACCTCAGCAAGTCTTACCATAAACGAGAATGCAGACCCCACTGTTCGTATGGACATGGAAAGCCATTTCAATAAATTTGTTCCTGAACGTCAACCTTATTATCGTCACGATTATGAAGGTGATGACGACATGCCCGCACATATTAAAACCAGTACGTTAGGCTGTGAGTTAAGTATTCCTATTTCAAATGGTTATTTAGCGTTAGGTACATGGCAAGGTGTTTACTTGGGAGAGCATCGTGACTCTGGTGGCTCAAGGCGAATTATAGCGACTATTCAAGGGGAGCTGTTTTAACACAAGCTTCTCGGTTTAAAATGTTAACCTCTGTTTTTCTTCAGTCATACCCTCATAGATTCAAAATACGCCACTCTATAGACGTAAATCTTAGGCGCGCGAAGTAATAATTTCTAATAATCAAAACTTCAATGCTGAATATTACACATAGAATAAAGTAGATGAGAGATATTTTAAATTATGATTTTTTAATACAGAAAATTTTGAAAGGATATAAAATGATTGGAGCGGTACACGAGGCTCGAACTCGTGACCTCGACCTTGGCAAGGTCGCGCTCTACCAACTGAGCTAGTACCG
>NZ_JBBMQY010000017.1:0-94297 GCF_038900255.1 Pseudoalteromonas sp. AS84
CGCTCGACTTGCATGTGTTAGGCCTGCCGCCAGCGTTCAATCTGAGCCATGATCAAACTCTTCAATTAAAAAGTTTTATGTCTTTCGACAGCTCAATGAATTCTGAATTTTTGTTTTTGTTGCCAAAAACGAATTGACTGTGCGTTATTATTTTCACTTTTAAAAAAAGTAAAATCAAAACAGCTCAAGGCTGAATCTTTTAATAACATATGGTCACTCAGTTTCAATTGAGACTCTAATTTGTTTGCCTCACTACCTAAGTAGGTTGGCTGTTAGAACTCAATCTGTACGAGTGTCCACACAGATGATTGCTTTATATTTTTAAAGAACGTTTTGAGTCGCTTTAGCGCCTCAAGGGATGCGAATAATACACCCTTTATTTTTCGAGTCAACACTTGGTTTTAAATTTTCTTTTTAGAATATTTAAAACCGAAGTTTTATTTAACTCTCTGAGGTAGTTCGTGCCTCGCTATGCGTTGGCGTTTCCCGTCTCAGTGGGGTCGCATTATAGGGAGATTCGAGCGGGGGTCAATGTTTTATTTCAGCTTTTTGACAATTAAATGAATTTAGTATGAAAGCTATACAAATAAAGGGCTGCGACGCTTTTCCTGCCTATTAAATAATCTATGTATGAGCGGCAAAACTATATGCATACATAAAATTATACTATTTAGCTCTGTTAGGTTAAGCCAACTAAAGTTAGTCAGTTGGCTTTCGATAAAATATTGCGTATGTCATTAATTAAAAGCTGTAATTAAAGCCTGCGTAATAGCGCCTACCCGAATAGCTCGAGTTAAGTAATCGTGCATCTGTATCATCACCTAAACGCGTTACCGATTCCGACTTAGTTAAATTAATAACAGCAGCTGTTAAGCTTAGCCCTTCATACAAATTAACCGATGCATTAACGTCAACTTGCTCGTACGGATCTTGATATACATTTAACCCACTATTAAGGCCTAATACTGTCTCCCCTCGTTTGTTATATGAAGCGCGTATATTAAAAGCGTCACCTTCATAATAAACAGAGGTGTTGTACTGATACTTTGCACTACCTATTAATGCCGACTGACCAAACTCTTCACCATTTACTGTTACATCTGCTTTGTTGGTTTTGTTATAGGTGTAGTTTGCAAAAAAACCAAAACCATTATCAAACACATGCTGAATAAATATCTCCGCGCCTTTAGATACTGCATCGGTACCATTTCCCACAGTACTATACGGAGCTATATTAATGGTTCCTGCATCTACTATATTATTTTTACCGGCAAAGCTTTGCTCTGCATCTATTACCAGTGGCACAACAAAGTTATCTACTTTTTTATGGAAAAGTGCCAATCCAACAGCAGAACCCTCACTGTAATAATACTCAATAGATAAATCTGCTTGAACTGATTCAAATGGTTTCAAGTTTTTATTACCGCCACTACCGCTAAAACCTGGCTGTTCATTAAATGCAGCTCTATCATCTGCCCATTCATCCGATACAAATGTAATACGCTGCTGCGCACCTAAATCGCTGTAATCAGGACGAGACATTACTTTTGCGATTGCCCCACGAATAACTAAATTGTCGGTTGCATCCCACGCTATATTAAAGGTTGGTAATATTTGAGTGTCTTTGTTTTTTTGAGTGACTAATTGATAGTCTTCTACAAAGCGTGCGTCACCCGTTACTGGCTCGCCTGTTTCGTCATTTGTGTGATCTAATTGGTAGGTATATAAGTCAGTAGATGAAGTAAGTGTTTTTGTTTGCACAACACGCACGCCCAAATTACCTCTTACTTCACTAAACTCAAAATCGCCTTGAATATAAAAAGCAGATATTTTTTCTTCTATATCGTAAACAAAGTTATCTTCAATACGTGTATAAGGTACATAATTAGCAGTGACCATATCGTGATATTTGTTCCAATCGATACTTGGCATTTGGTTTATATCAAACCCGCCTACTATATTGCTCTCACTTGTAAATACATTTTGAGCTAATGGCATACCGCCATTCCACTGGTAACTATCAAAACGCGTAATACCTTGCTCGCTTGCTTCGCCTGCAGCTATGTTAAAATTGGGATCTAAAAAGAAAGTATTACCAGTTTCACGATGAAGACTTGAGTTACGGTATTTAACACCGGTTCTAATTGTTTTTAAAAAGCCCCAATCAACATAAAAATCCACATCAGCTTGGTAATAATCTTCCTCAAGCTCACTGCGTACAAAACTTGAGTTTGAAGAGCCCGCATCACGACCGCCTCCAATTCCATTTTGTAAGTTAGTTAATGTATTAGGGTCAATATTAAGTGACACATTGTTTTGGTTGAGTGACCAGCCTGCCGTTTGAGCTGCATTTTGAATAGTAGTGGCGTTTTCACCCGCGTTTGAGCTTTTATATGCGGCTTCCCAGCTTTCTTCCGGCCCCCCTTCTGATTTTGTATTACCCACAACAAAACGCGCTTTAAAATTATCGCCTTCATAGGTTAAATTAAAATCAAAAGTATCTGAGGTAGATTCTTCACGTACATAACTGCCGCGCATCCACGGAAACTGCATATCACTTTCAGTTCCGCTTGCCATCGCATCGTATTGCATACCAGTAACAGTAGTTCCCGATTCATCAAGATTTACATCAGTTAAAAAATCAGAATTTAAAGACCACTCAGGTATATCAATCACAGATTCTGTTCTGTCTTGACCGAGTGTAAAGCCAAAGTAATTAAATCCAAGCTCTAAACGATTTGTTGGTCGCCATTGCGTACTAAATTGAATTCCTTCGCGCTCACGTTGTTCGTTAAGAACTGAACCTCGCACAACTTGCGGAAACCAAACACCATCGTAACTATTACCGCCTGCATCATTAATAACATCCCAACCATTATTGTTATCAACTGCGTTACCGTTTATATCTGTAGGTTGCTCAGTGCCAGTATAGCGCCACACATTGGCATCAGTACCGCCCGAAAGCGTTCTGTTTGTTCGCTCCTGATATGTATAGCCAACTAATATACCAAAATTTTCGTCGTCATTTTTCCATGAATATAAACCCGTAAACTGCGGTTCGTACTCTTTTGTAACATCAGCGTAAGTACTCTCTACATTAAATACACCTGAGTTTGCATCCATACTCAGAGGTTTTCGGCTATGCATTAATACAGTACCACCAACCCCACCTTCATCTAAGCGTGCTTCTGGCGATTTATAAACCTCTAAGCTTTCAATCATTGAAGACGGTAACAAAGCATAATCAAACGAACGCGAAGGCTCCCCCGGGGAAGACGCAATAAAATTACCATTAAGCTGTGTAAAGGTAAGTTCTGACGATAAACCACGAATACTAACTGATGAACCTTCTCCGCCGTCACGCTCAATTACCACACCGGGTACACGCTGAAGAGAGTCTGCAACGTTTTTATCAGGGAATTTTCCAATATCTTCAGCGGTAATTGCATCAACCACAGAGCCAGACATACGTTTTACATCTAAGTTTTCGGCCATACTTGAACGGATACCACGTACTTCTATTACTTCCATATCTTTTTTTATTTTTGCTTCATCGGTTATTTCTACACCGAATGCATTGGCGCAACCTATCGCCGATAAAATAGAAAGACACAATGTTGATTTTGAAAGTTTAGACAAAGCGTGTACTGAGTTATTATTATAGTTAAGTGCTGTCATAGGAAGTGCTATTCCGTTTAAAGCTGCTTATGTTGATTCAAGCAAGTTAGTTAATCATTCTGCGGCGATCAAATTGACGCAAAGAAAAAAATTTTGCTAATTTTATACAACCAAACTTAATCTTTTATTAACGGGGGCTTAAAATTAGAGGAATCGCTTTGATAAAAATCAACTTAATGTAACTACTTTTAAACTAAACATCTCAGATCAATCTTAAATAGCAGTGTGTATAACAATACGCCTAAGTTTAAGCAAAACTAGATATACCTTATTGCGAACGACTGATAGGTATAGGATATTAATTTTACGACTTTTAGATGACCTTAAATAAAGATTTTCATGTAAAAGCACACCTTTATATCTAAGCTGCTCCTTATTTTAAAGGATGCTAAGTAGATCTTCTAAAAGATATAGACTAAGGTTAATTAAAAAACTTTATAACTGATAAAAATCATTAGTGCAATACTAAAGAACCACTTTAAAAAGTGGGAGAAAAGGAGTTTTTACTTTTAATAATCGTCTTAATTAAGTCACACGCTAAACCACTACTAAATATAACTAGTTATATATCGTTGTTTATTCAATGTTTTGTATTTTAATACTCGCTTGGATGAATATTCCTAATAAATTAACTTTGAATAGGAGCTTATTTATGAAAAGTAATATTAAATTAATCATTACTGTATTTTTTATTGTTTGGTTTATTAATGACAGTAATGCCCATAGTGCAAAATCTAACTTTGATCTAGATGATAATGGTTTATATGATAACTACGAACGTAATTTATTACTTGATTTTCTTGGGAATAAATATCCAGAACTAAATGCTAATTACGACACCAATAATGACGGTAAAGTAACAGTACTAGAGCAAACTACTGGTCGACTCCCATTATCGCTGCGTATTCCCAAACGGGCAATTGATAGCACAACTAAAGTTCCTTGGGCTTTAAACCTTTTTCCTGAGTGGCTTATGTCTGCTTATTTTCAAGAAGACACTGAAATAGGTAATGTGATAAATCACCCTTCACGCGGGACTATTGTAGCTAATGCAACGCAAACAAATTCTTCCCTTCAGCCTTTAAAAACGACAAAGAAAAACGGTATTGAATTTACGGAGAATTCTGGGCAATATTTAATAATGCCAGGTCAGCGCGATGCTAGATGGAATTACAGATGGATGCTTTTTACATTTAGGATCGATGCTAATACAGGTAATAATGCCGAAACTATTTTATTAGATATTAATCATGGTGAAGGTTCAAATAAATCATCTCCTAAAGTCTGGTATAACAAAACAAACGGTCTAAGTATTCAGTATGTCGGTCTAAATAAGAATGGTCTTGATAAACGAATTATGACCACTAAAAATGGCGTGGTCGCAGATGGTAAAACATGGAATGTTATTGTTGCCGGGATCCGCTATGGTCAAATGTTCGCCTCCGTAAATGGTACATTAATATCTAGTGAAGCAGTCCAACCAGATCGCTTTTCAGGCGAGTGGATTAGTAATACTTCCTCATACATTGGCGATAAAGATATTGGTAATATGGCTTGGGCATATGATTCATTAGTATTTGGTTTAACTGAACCATCAGAAGCTATGGTTCAAAAAATGACTGGCTGGGCTGCTTATCGTCTTAGTACTAATAAAGCGTTATTTAGTAATGGAATATCTTCAATTGATCTCCCAAACAAGCATCCATATAAAAATATTAGACCTGTAATGGATGCTGAAGACTTCCCTTATCGTTATATTCATAATGAAAAAGAATGGACGGCTTGGGGAAGCTCTATTGATACCTCTGAAGTACGCATTAATGGTGGTGGGGAACGTGTAGCTACAGACGACTTTGAAAGAGTATTTTATGATGACTTTCGTAATAACCGAGTAAAAGCGAGTTTTAGTGGTGAATCTGACCTTTGGTCTGCCCCTGGGTTTAATCCGGCAGTTGGCGCGAGTGCTCAGCTGATGCCTCCTAGTGAAACATTTAATGTTTATCCCCATGATGAAGATGAAAAAAAACAATCTCTTTTGCTACGAAAACAAAACGAAAGATGGAAAGCGAGTGCTTTTTATAGCGTGAATGATCTTGGCCATGGCTATACTTGGACTGGTCCAAAAATTTTTCGCATTCGTAGTATGCTTCCTAAAATAGACAAAAATGATTTGCCTGGGGGGTTATTTCCAGCATTTTGGTCTTATAATCCTGATTTTTTGTTTTGGCGAACAGCAAACCGCATCGAAGTAGATTGGTTTGAATTCGATGGAAAAAATGGAGCTTGGTTAAACGGGCTTTCTTCTCATTACCACTATGCTCACGTACCAAACATATTTGCAAAAGATGACTCTAGTTATAAAAGTTACAAAGCATATTGGGGGGAGCTGACGGAGCAAAAAAGCAAAATTGAAGGTGGTCTTGAATTTTGGGATGGCCAATATCACACCTGGGAATTTGTTATTGATAATGACATGACTTATATAAATGTGACTATTACAGATGAAGCTGGGAATGATAAGTGGGTTGAAATTGGTCGTGTACCAACCGCACCAACCTATCTTGAAAGGCTTGATTTGCAACTCGACTATGCGCTTAGATCTTACGATGGAAATCCAACGAGCGATCAAGAAAGCTTCACCATAGACTCTATTGAAGTACTACAAAAAACATCTGAAATAATGCAAGTTCCAAAACCCTTTACCAGTAGACCAATTATTACAGGGGAAAAAACAATTGGAGACACCATAACTTGCCATGCTAATTTACAAGATATTACAGATATTCGTTATTATTGGTTTGCTGATGGTTATCCATTAACATACACAGCAACTAATACCTACGATATTACGAGTGAAGAGTCTGGGAAAGAAATTCGTTGTATGGTAAAAGCGGTTGGCGCACTTAACATGCCAGAAGCTTGGACTAAGAAAATAGCTATAGCAGAATAATATTGATGATGTATGGGTTATAACGGAGCTTGTATATTTACTTACACAAAATAAACAGCTATTTACTCCGTAATTTAAAATCTAAATAGCTCTTTCAGTAAAATTTAACCATTAAAGAACTGCTATTCTTTAATGGTTAAATTTTCAAACTGGGGATAATTTGATCTTTATAAAAAGTGTAAGTTGCCTGGAAAAGCTTATACCGCAGCTATTCGATATTTATGTAGTTATCATTTTCTGATCGCTTTTTAAAGTACATATCCACGCTTAGTATCCTTAGTATGGTGCAAAAGAGTACTTTACTGAAAATTAACTTATATGAGGTCAACAACCAACGAACTTTATACTAATTATCTAATTTATTAATAACATCAGAGAGTTCTAAGAGTGTAGGCTTTCCTCCTAGATAATTGGTATCTATATGGTAACTATTGCCCACCCAAAAAGGTGCTTTAGTTGAGTTATGTCCATGTATTGTAAAGTCGACTCCATGACTTTTAACTACCTTATTTTGTTTAACTACTTCACGATCCCACAATAGAGATTGCACAATCACCGACTTATCATCAGGGTAATTTTCCCAATCCCACGATTGTGCAAATGTATGAGACAACCCAATTTTATAGCCGCGATATTCAAGTACTATTGAAAGCGGTTTAGTTAGTAACTCATCGCACATAACACTGAGCTTTTCTCTCGATACCGACTTGTGCCAATTGCCACCATTGTCAGTCCATAATTTAAAAGCCGCTTTATCATTACTTAATAATGATTCCAACATTAAATGCTCATGATTACCTAATATCATACATGCCCTAATGGCTTGTAAGTATGTAAATAAGTCATATGTTTTATCCCCGCGATCAACAAAATCGCCTACGCAAAACAAAGTATCTCTTTCAGGGTTAAAATTTACGTTATTAAGTGCGTTTTTTAAGGCAAGTAAATCACCATCAAGATCGCCAATTACAAATACTCGGCACTCATCATTAATAAATATTGTTCGTTTTGAAGATACAGCCTGAATAGCGTTAATACCTATATCCAAAATAGACTCCTATAGAATGCAATCTAAAACTTAGATTTATACTTGAGTTTATAAAGCCTTAAGGTAACACAATATAGTTGATAATTAATGAAGGTAATGAGATTTGATTGAAACTAAAAATGCATGACTGCGGGCTTTAGCTACAAGCTAAATAAGTAATTTAGGTAGTGCTTTTAACCTATAGTAAAAGCGGCTTAGCAAAATACCTGAACAAGTTATAAGTTAGTCAACAGCACAAACTTATCAGCCAGCTCATCTAAACTTTCACGCTTATTAGGATCGGGCTTTATGCAGTCAATTGGACATACACTTACGCATGTAGGTTTATCGTAATGCCCCACACACTCAGTACATTTTTGGGGATCAATTTGGTATATCTTCGCGCCCATATAAATAGCCTCATTAGGGCATTCTGGGTCACACATATCGCAGTTAATGCACTTACTATTTATGAGTAAAGCCACTTTTTAGCCTTTCTAATTAAAGTTCATATAAAACAAAAAATGAAAAAATAGAGCATTTACTGTTTTATTTTAAATAATATTATTAGCAGCTTTAAATTATGCATTTATTGACTTTTTCTTTGTTGATCTTTATCAATAAAACTTCTGGCTTCTCTAATGAAATTTTAAAGCGTCGCTGTTAATATTGCCTACATCCTAAACAATAAAGTAGTTCTGATGGCAGCTAGTTATTCTCTCGATGATTTACGTTACTTTTGCACCATAGTAAAACTAGGTAGCTTTAAAAAAGCATCAGCAAATCTTGATATGTCACTATCAACCTTAAGCCGCAGAATACGTCTATTAGAGCAAGCTCTTCAATTAACGCTACTCAATCGAGATGCCCATCGAGTAACGCTAACGCATACTGGCGAGTTATATTACGACCGCTATCGCAAGTTATTTGACGAAGCAGAGTGTATCGAGCAAGCACTTTGTGATGAAAAAGACCAACCTAAAGGGAAAATTAGGATCTGTGCCCCCATTTACATGGGTAAACATTTTTTAAGTGATATTTTTTGTGATTTTTTACTGCAGTATCCCGATATTCAACTAGATTTACGCTTTTCAAATAACCTTATTGATATTGAAAAAGAAGCGATTGATATAGCATTTAGAGTAAGAAACCCTGCCATTGATAATTGGGTTATTAGAGAGCTTAAACTTACTCATAATGTGCTTTGTGCTCACCCTGACCATGATTATCAATCCATCACTCATCCTAAACAATTAGAGCAGCACCCAAAAATTACGTGCATTGGGTTGGTTCCGTGGCAATTAAACAATCAGCAAACGAGCGAAGAGTACAGTCTTAATCCAAACACACATGTTCGTTTGGTAGTTGATGAAATTCAAATGATGAAACAAGCAGTTGAGTCTGGTGCGGGTATTAGCTACATCCCTGATTATATAGCATTACCACTTATTAAAGCCGGAAAGCTTAAACGCATTCTTCCTGATTGGCAAAGCAAAGGGCAGCCATTTTCTATGCTTTATCGCGACAGAAAACAAATCCCTTATCGAGTGCGTTTACTGATAGAGCATACACTGCAACACTTTACTAATATGTAGCAGTGTATGCTTTTTACAGCAAAGTGATTAAGCTCATTCGTCTTTTAAAAACTAAGCCTTAGTACAATTACACCTAAAAATGCCGTTGTTAATCCTATAACTTCTTGGCGTGTAAAAGACTCTTTTAGGATGATGCGGGAGTACAATAAAATAATTAAAATATTCATCCCCGAAATTGCCGACACTAGCCCCGTGTTGCCAATTGCAAAGGCCGATATTATTGCAACCATGCCTGCTACATTCGTTAAACCAATAAGCAACCCGCACGAGAACGTTTTACCAGCAGACCAGTGCCCTTGAGAAGCGCCTTGCTCTGCTAACATTTTTTTGCGCTTTACTAACCAACTAATAGCAAAGAGAAAGCTACCAAACCCGAACATCGACGTTAAAGTGGCGAATGTATCTGCCTCAAGGAGTGTTGATTGCTTACCCATTAAATCATTAAATGCAAAGGACAGAGCAGCCAATAATCCCCATTGCGCACCTTGTAGATTACTCAATGAGATATCGCTGGAGTAGCGAATAATATAAAGACCGCCAAAAATGATAAAAAAGCCGATTAATTGTATAACGGTTAAGGTTTCTTGCCATAATAAAAAGGCAAACAAAAGGACAAATAAAGGCGTTAGCCCCGACAGAATACTAATTAAAGACGCCTTTCCGACTGAAAATCCTTTGTGCAAAAATCCATTAGCCGCAAAAGATCCAAAGCCTAAAGCAAGCCCAACAGTAATATCTTCCCAGCCGTACCATGTATGTTCAAATATTACAGTACCTAACGCGCTGATTATGAACCCTACAAAAAAAACACCGAATAATAATAGATTACGGTTAATCTTTTTTTGCGACGTCCATTGGTACATTATCCCTCGAGCACCAAAAAAAACAGTTGCGAGTAATGCAAAAATTATCCACATACTAAAATGATTCCTTTAAAAACAACAATAGAGTATCTGTGCTGAGCGCTTTAACAACACGTGTTAAATTTGTAAGGCTAGTATATTTACTTTTTAAATTTTATAAATAAGCATTACTGGCAATATAGGTTTCATAAATGGCATTTACATGAATGCAGGTAGGCAATTTTCGTAAAGGGCGTCATAGGCATAACTGCTCAGCTCCACTCTATAAATTATATAAGGTAATAAAATAGCTTTGAGCAGTTACTGAAGAGGCTAACTAGGTTGTTTAAATGGATTACGCGTATCTTGGTGCTCATCAAGGTTACGCATTAAAATAGCGTGTTCTAAGTTAATCCCCTCATCTAGTGCGATTTTTACAATGTGACCAGAGCCCTTAGCATCGCTAATAATTTCACCCTTTTTGTTTTCCATATATTCAAGCTTAAAAGTAATGTTACCTTGTGGTGTCATAAGCTCTAAGGAGTGGCCTGTACAAAATTTATTTTTAACGTCAATTTCAACTAAGCCATTTTCGTCGCGCCCAAGTACTTCTCCCACAAATTGCTGTTTAGTTGATACAGAATGACCGTACTCATAGTTTTGATAATCTTGATGGGCATGGCGTTTTAAAAAGCCTTCGGTATAGCCCCGATGTGCTAGATTTTCGAGTGTTTTAAATAAGTTAGTATCAAATGGTTTACCCGAAGCCGCGTCGTCTATTGCTTTACGATAAACTTGTGCTGTGCGCGCTACATAATAAAATGACTTAGTACGCCCTTCTATTTTTAAACTATGTACACCCATTTTTGTTAACTGCTCTACGTATTGCACAGCGCGTAAATCTTTTGAGTTCATAATATACGTGCCGTGTTCATCCTCAAATGCAGGCATATACTCTCCAGGGCGACCTTGTTCCTCTAACATAAATACATCGTTACTCGGCGCACCTTCGCCCAGTGTAGGAATAACCTGTTTGGGATCAATTTTATGTACCATTTCGCCGGTTTCGTTCTCAACACCAGGTTTTACATCGTAATCCCAACGACATGCATTAGTGCATGTACCTTGGTTTGGGTCGCGCTTATTCATATAACCAGAGAGTAAACAACGCCCCGAATACGCCATACAAAGCGCACCATGTACAAATACTTCAAGCTCAGTATTAGGGCACAAAGCACGAATTTCAGTTATCTCTTCGAGCGACAGCTCCCGTGACAAAATAACGCGTTCAATCCCCTGTTTTGCCCAAAATTGCACACTCGCGTAATTTACCGCATTTGCCTGTACCGACAAGTGAATAGGCATCGTTGGCCATTTTTCACGAACAAGCATAATTAAACCAGGGTCTGACATAATTAGCGCATCGGGCCCCATAGCTATAACCGGTTCTATATCACGTAAATACGATTTAACTTTAGCGTTGTGCGGTGCAATATTAGACACCACATAAAACTTTTTATTTTGCGCATGCGCTTCACTAATTCCTACTTGCAGAGTATCTAGGTCAAACTCGTTATTGCGCACACGCAAACTATAGCGAGGCTGCCCTGCATAAACCGCATCTGCGCCATAAGCAAAAGCGTAGCGCATGTTTTTTAAACTGCCTGCGGGGCATAGTAATTCAGGAATAAAAGGCGTTGAAGAGGTAGTTGGTAACATGTGCGCTCCATACATCGAACTGGTTTTAAGCCAGTTGTATGATTAATTAATTTATAAGCGCGGCAGTATAAGTTCGATTAGCAATTTGCTTTTGATCGAGATCACAAAACTGCAATCAAACTGGTTTTTAATAAAATTAGGATTTTTCACTTAAAACGCGTATAATTCGCGCCCGTTAATATTCACACTTTTACTTAAAATTATTGGAGCATAAAGATGGCTTTAGAACGTACTTTTTCAATCGTAAAACCTGATGCAGTAGCTAAAAACCACATTGGCGCTATCTACAACCGTTTCGAGTCTGCTGGCCTTAAAATCGTTGCAGCTAAAATGGTTCACCTTTCACAAGAGAAAGCTGAAGGTTTCTACGCAGAACATAGCGAACGTCCTTTCTTCGGTGCTTTAGTATCTTTCATGACATCTGGTCCAGTAATGGTTACAGTTCTTGAAGGCGAAAACGCTGTTCTTAAAAACCGTGAAATCATGGGTGCTACTAACCCTGCTGAAGCACTAGCTGGTACTTTACGTGCAGACTACGCTGATAGCATCGACGAAAATGCTGTTCACGGTTCTGACGCTGTTGAATCTGCTGCTCGCGAAATCGCGTACTTCTTCGCTGACGAAGAGCTTTGTTCACGTACTCGTTAATTCGAATTCGTTAACAAAATGAAAAGGGCTTTCGGGCCCTTTTTTAGTCATTACGTAAAGTATTAATTAGTAAACTCATGATGTTTTACTTAATGATTAAAGTGAGTGAATTGTGTACAATTCGTCCTCGTAAATTTTTATCTCCACCGTCACCGATTGAGGTTGTTTCATGACCGAGCAAAAAAAGATTAACTTATTAGATTTAAACCGAGACGCAATGCGCGAATTATTTGCATCGTTCGGTGAAAAGCCGTTTCGTAGTGACCAGGTGATGAAATGGATTTATCATTTTGGCGTAGATAACTTCGACGAAATGAGTAACGTAAACAAAAAACTTAAAGAAAAGCTTAAAGCCGAGTGCGAAATTGTAGCGCCAGAAATTACAGTTCGCCAACAAGCAAGCGACGGTACTATTAAGTACGCACTTATTTTGGAAGGCGGCCAAGAAGTAGAAGCTGTATGGATCCCTGAAAAAGAGCGCGCTACTTTATGTGTATCATCACAAGTGGGTTGTGCTCTTGAGTGTACTTTTTGTTCTACTGCTCAACAAGGCTTTAACCGTAACTTAAAAGTATCTGAAATTATTGGTCAAGTTTGGCGTGTAGCTAAAGATATTGGTCTTGATGGTCATAGCGAAAAGCGCCCTGTAACTAACGTTGTAATGATGGGTATGGGCGAGCCTTTACTTAATCTTAAAAACGTAGTGCCAGCAATGGAACTAATGATGGACGACTGGGGCTTTGGTTTATCTAAGCGCCGCGTAACATTAAGTACTTCAGGGGTTGTGCCTGCTCTTGATTTATTAAAAGAGAAAATTGACGTAGCACTTGCTATTTCACTTCACGCACCAGACAACGCACTGCGTGACATTTTAGTACCGGTTAATAAAAAGTACCCTATTGAAGAGTTTTTAGCCTCGTGTCGTCGTTACATCGATGGTTCGAAAGCCAATAAAGACGTCACAGTCGAATACGTTATGCTTAATGGCATTAACGACAGCACCGATCAGGCTCATGCACTAGTGCAAACGTTAAAAGGCACACCTTGTAAGGTCAACCTTATTCCGTTTAACCCGTTTCCGGGGAATGAATATACGCGTTCAAGTAATAGTCGCATTGACCGCTTTTCAAAAGTATTACAAGCAGCGGGCGTTACCTGTATTGTTCGTCGTACTCGCGGGGACGACATTGACGCAGCCTGCGGACAGTTAGTAGGTGACGTAGTTGACCGTACTAAACGTTTAGCTAAAAAGAAAATGCGTGACGATAACGCGATTAGCGTTAATATCCACCAAGCATAATCTGTAGCCACCCTACAGGAATTAGTCACGTAGGGTGGTTAAGTTGTTTATTTTTAAATAAATGATGCAAGACTAAAGGTTTTAGGTAAGATAGGCGCCATGGACTAAAAATAAAGAGATAAGGTAATGCGATCTATACTTGCTATAACACTATCCACACTTGCCTTAAGTGGCTGTGTTAGCGAAAGTAGTTATAACGGCAGTAATAAACCCGTCGTCGAAAATAAAATTAACAATACTGGCGCAGCACGAACACGAATTGCTTTAGCCCTACAGTATTTAAAAACGGGTAACAACTCACAAGCCAAATACAATTTAGAACGTGCAGCAGCATTTGCTCCTGACCTACCTGAAGTACATTACTCTCTTGCTTATTACTATCAACAAGTAGGCGAAAACCCGTTAGCTGATAAAGCCTACCAAAAAGCACTTGAAATAAAGCCTGACGATCCTAATACCCTTAATAACTACGGTGTGTTTTTATGTGGTATCGATGAATACGATCGTGCTACGGATCAATTTTTAAAAGCCATTGAAGTACCAAGCTATATTCGCGTTGCCGAAAGCTACGAAAATTTAGCCTTATGTGCTATTGAATTTGATGATTTTGAAAATGCAGAAAGCTATTTTCAACAAGCACTTAATCACAGTTCTCAACGTACATCTACGTTAATTAGCTTAGCTGCACTGTATTACGCAAAAAGTGACTTATACAAAGCCAGTGAACTTTTAAAACGCTACGACAGTACGGGACGAGTATCTTCTCGTGCATTAATGCTAAGCTACCTTGTAAAAAACCGCATGGGCAGAATAGAAGAGGCTGAAAAAATTTCCAGCACTATTTTACAAACCTATTCTACAAGTGACGAAGCATATGCACTAAAAGAAAAAAGAACGCGTTTTAATGAGTTTGAAATACTGCGAGAAAAATACCGTAAAGCGCAGTTAAAAGAACTAAAAAATGATGAAAGCGGCGCACACATTAGTTCGAAGCCAAAAATAAAAGTAATTAGAAAAAAACGTTCATCACAAGACGGTTCAACAAGCTTAGTAACAAACAATGAGCAAAAAACAGATAAAAAACTCGCAACAGTAAATAACCAAGATGTAAACCCGGTTATAGCAAGAGAAGAGCAAGTTGAGGCAGCCCAAAATGCGGCCACTAAGCAAGTCGACAAAACAGCCGTGATAGCAAAACAAGCAACAGCTCAAAAAGTGGAAGTTCCTAAAGCAGTGACTTCTAAAGCCGTTGTGCCAAGTAAACCTACCGATACATCGGCTGTTATGCTTGCACTTACTACTGAACACGACTCTGCTGATTCAATAGGAGCAGTTTCTGAAAAGCCTAAGCCTGCTTACGAACCTCAAAAAGAAGCTATAGCAGCAAAGCAACCAACTAAAGCTGATGACGAAGTTACAATAATTTCGTTTGGGGCACCTAAAACAGGCCAGTTTAATTCGCAGCAAACTAGTAACTATAGTAATTCAGCCCCCGCAGTTACTGCACAAAAAAATAGTAGTGACGTGGTATTCTACGAAGCGACTAAAAATACAACAGTATTTGAAAATAGCAGCTATCAAAATGATGCCGATATTGAATTTAAAAGTTACGAGGCAGTACAAAAAACAGAGCTCCCAATGCTTAACCCTAAAGTATCGCCTTTACGCGTGCCATTTCACGTAATTGCTGTTGGCGAAAACCTATTTAGCATTTCGGTGCGATACAATGTTAAACTACAAAAACTCCTCCAATGGAATGGTCTAAAAGAGTCGGATCGGGTAATGAATGGAAGTAAAATATACCTAAACGATCCAAATATTTATTACGAAATTAAAGCTGGTGATTCCCTTTACGATATAGCTACCCAGCGGCATGTATTAATTGATGAATTAATGCGATGGAATAAATTAAGTCCTGATATAGCACTAAAACCAGGGCACAAACTTTTACTAGTGGATCCAGACTCATACACATTATGAATGAAGAAAATACGCAAACACAGAGCGAACAGCCAACTGTAGGCCAAATATTAAAAAATCACAGAGAACAAGCAAACGTTAGCATAGCGACTATCGCTGCACCGTTAAAGTTGTCTGAGCTGCAAATTAAACGCCTTGAGAATGATGAATTTACATTACTAGGCCCAATAACTTTTGTTAAAGGCTATATAAAAAACTACTGCCGTGAATTAAAAGTAGATAGCACACCTATATTAGCGATGATGCCAGCACCACCGGAGCCAACAAAGCCCGCTAATATGCAGAGCTTTTCGCGTCGAACAGAAAAAGAAGCTAATGACAGCCGTTTAATGTTTTTCAGCTATTTAATTTTAGCGATTGTTATTGGCTCATCTGCTTTATGGTTTTGGCAAAACGCCACCCCAATTGAAGAGCAAACGAGTAACATAAACGTTGCCAACTCAAAAATGAGCGAGCGTCAAGCCGCTCAACCCAGTATTTCAGAGCAACAGCAACAAGCCGAAATTGACGATGAATCATTATTAGAATCACAAAGTACGTCTAGTGAAACATCAACAAGCGCAGAAGCAGTTACAGAAACGGCCCCTATTGCCTCTAACAACGCAAGCCAAGAAGATGCTAGCAGTACAATTGTTATGAACTTTAACGGCGAAAGCTGGGTTGAAATTTACGACGGCGAAGGCGAAAAAATAGCATTCGGCGTTAAAAAAGCAGGCTACATTATGACCGTAAGCGGAACGCCTCCTTTTTCAGTTGTGCTTGGTAAGCATGACGCTGTAGACATTACTTTAAACGGCGAACCTGTAGATGTTTCTGCATTTCCTAAAAACCGTTTAGCCAAATTTACATTACCACTAGCAGAGTAGTCGCTATGTTTTCAGAATCTCCAATTAAACGCAGAAAATCCACCCGAATCAATGTAGGTAACGTCCCTATTGGTGACGGCGCCCCTATTGCTGTGCAATCAATGACCAACACCGACACCATGGATGTTGATGCAACTGTTGCACAAATACAGGCAATACAAGATGCCGGTGCCGACATTGTCCGTGTATCAGTACCGACTATGGACGCTGCAGAAGCGTTTAAAAGTATTAAAGAACAAGTGACTATTCCGCTAGTAGCCGATATTCACTTTGATTACCGTATAGCCTTAAAAGTGGCAAAATACGGCGTTGATTGCCTGCGTATAAACCCAGGTAATATAGGTAGCGAAGAGCGTATAAGAGCCGTGGTCGATTCTGCACGCGAGCATAACATTCCTATTCGTATTGGTGTAAATGGCGGTTCACTAGAGCGCGACTTGCAAGAAAAATACGGCGAACCAACACCAGAAGCCTTATTAGAATCAGCTATGCGCCATGTAGATATATTGCGCCGCCTTGATTTTGACCAATTTAAAATATCGGTAAAAGCATCAGACGTATTTTTAGCGGTAGGTGCGTATCGCTTACTAGCTAAAGAAATAGACCAACCACTGCACTTAGGTATTACCGAAGCGGGCGGCATGCGCTCAGGTTCTGTTAAATCAGCAGTAGGTTTAGGTATGCTACTTGCCGAAGGTATTGGCGATACACTGCGAGTGTCGCTTGCTGCCGATCCTGTTCAAGAAATTAAAGTCGGCTTTGATATTTTAAAATCGCTACGCATTCGGGCTCGCGGTATTAACTTTATTGCTTGCCCTAGCTGCTCACGTCAAGAGTTTGATGTAGTAAGCACCATGAACCAACTTGAAGAGCGTTTAGAGGATATTATTGAACCGGTATCGGTTTCGGTAATTGGCTGTGTTGTTAATGGCCCAGGTGAAGCACTAGTTAGTGATATAGGACTTGCCGGTGCAAATCGTCGTTCTGGCTTATATATTAATGGTGAACGCCAAAAAGCGCGTATTGATAACAACAACATTGTTGACCAGCTTGAAGGTTATGTACGCGACTTTATAGAGAAAAAGCAGAGCCAAACACCGATTGACATAAAAATAGTCGAATAAATACCGCATAAAGCGCCAAACAGCGGTGTTTGGCGTTTACCTTTATAATCAGAACGCTATAATAGCGGGTCAATTTTTAGCATTCTTGTTGTGTAAGCATTTTTTATTACACAAAAAAAACAGCATTTAGGATTTATCAGTGGCAAAACAAATTCAGGCAGTTCGCGGTATGAACGATTGTCTGCCGGGCGATACACAAGTTTGGCAGAAAGTAGAAAACATTTTACGCGAAACAGTAGCATCGTTCGGTTATCAAGAAATTCGTTTTCCTATTGTAGAATCAACCGACTTATTTAAACGCTCTATTGGTGAAGTTACCGATATAGTAGAAAAAGAAATGTACACCTTTGCCGATCGCAATGGCGACTTATTAACACTTCGCCCTGAAGGCACCGCAGTATGCGTACGTGCTGGCAACCAAAATGGCTTACTATATAATCAAGAACAACGGCTTTGGTACATGGGTCCAATGTTTCGTCACGAGCGTCCGCAAAAAGGTCGTTACCGTCAGTTTCACCAATTTGGTTTAGAAACATTTGGTATTGCTACAGCAGATATAGACGCAGAAGTTATTTTATTAACAGCGCAACTATGGGAAGCTTTTGGTATTACTGAACACGTTCGTTTGGAGCTAAATTCTTTAGGGTCTAACGAAGCGCGTGCAGATTACCGTGATGCGTTAGTAGCCTACCTTGAGCAACACATTGATGTGCTTGATGAAGACTCAAAACGTCGTATGTATTCAAACCCATTACGCGTACTTGATAGCAAAAACCCAGACGTACAAGCAATTTTAACTGATGCACCTAAATTGTCTGAAAACTTAGATGCTGAATCAAAAGAACATTTTGAAAATTTATGTGAACGTTTAGACGCTGCTGGCGTCTCATATACGGTTAATGAAAAGTTAGTACGTGGTTTAGACTACTACAACCGCACTGTATTTGAATGGGTAACCGACAGCTTAGGCGCACAAGGCACGGTATGTGCTGGCGGACGTTACGATGGCTTAGTTGAACAACTTGGTGGTAAAGCAACGCCAGCAGTTGGTTTTGCAATGGGTCTAGAACGCTTAGTGTTATTGCTACAAGCACTTGAGTGTGTAGGTGACATTCGTCGCAATGCTGATGTATATTTAGCAGCAATGGGCGACAAAGCAAGCATTCAAGCTCCTGCAATTGCAGCGCAACTACGTAAAGACGTACCGGGTTTACGCGTTATGGTACATGCGGGCGGCGGCAACTTTAAAAAACAATTAAAACGTGCTGATAAAAGCGATGCACTTGTTGCAGTGATTATTGGTGAAGATGAATTAGAAAAAGGCGTTGTGACCATCAAGTATTTACGCGAGCGTAAAGAACAAGTCACATTAGAATTAGAACAAGCTAAAGCGCTATTAGCTGAGCTTATTAACGGCTAAGCGAACATTAGAGGTAAGAATGGATATTTATTCAACAGAAGAACAACAAGCAGAAGCCATTAAACGCTTTTTCCGTGAAAACGGCATTTCACTTGCGCTAGGCATACTTGTTGGCTTAGGTGGCTTATATGGCTGGAAAGCATATAACCAAAACCAAATTACTACCGCTGAAAAAGCATCAGATTCATATACAGCGCTTGTTGAAAGCGACGATGTATTATCTTCAGCTGATGCGTTTATTAGCGAAAATAAAGACACAAACTATGCAACACTTGCTGCATTCGTTGCTGCAAAAGACGCAGTAGAAGCGAAAAAACTAGACGTAGCAAGCGAAAAGCTAAGCTGGGTTGTGTCTAATACGCCAAACACAGAATTAAAAGCAATTGCGATTACACGTTTAGCACGTGTTCAAATTGCGCAAACTAAATATGACGATGCATTAACGACATTAAATGCACCATTACCTGAAGCGTTCAATGCAAACGTTGCCGAGCTTAAAGGCGATATTTACACTGAGCAAGGTAATAAAGATCAAGCACGTACTGCATACCAAGCAGCAATAGATGCGGGTGGATTAACAAGTAACCCACTATTACAAATTAAGTTAGATGACCTAGCAGTAACTAGCCCAGCGGCATAAGGTTTTAGGCATGAAAAAATTTACAACAGCAGCCCTTGCCCTATGTATGGCAACATTGATGGGTTGTTCATCAAGTGATGATGAAGATGAACTCGTACTTCCTGAAATTGTAAACCAATTTGAAACTGACGTTGTTTGGCAAGAATCTGTAGGTGATGGCGTAGAGCATTATTTTTCTCGTTTAACACCCGCAGTTTACAAAGATACTGTGTATGTTGCTAGCCGCGAAGGCCAAGTAGAAGCGCTTTCGCTTGATAATGGCGATACAAAATGGGAAACCGATGTACGCCAAGATCTATCGTTTTGGCCTTGGGCTGATAACGGTAATGCAAAATTATCAGGTGGTATTTTGCAAGCCTATGGTAAAATTTATATTGGTTCTGAACACGGCTTTATTATTGCCCTAGATCGCGAAACGGGTGAAGAAGTTTGGCGTAAAAACGTACCAGGCGAATCACTGTCTAAACCAACAGCAGGCGATGGCTTAGTATTTGTAAATTTAGGCTCTGGTAAATTGTTAGCCCTTCACCCAGATACAGGCGAAGAGCGTTGGAGCTTTGAACAAGAAGTTCCACCACTAACATTACGCGGACAAAGCTCGCCAACCGTTGCTAACGGTGGTGTATTAGTAGGCCTTGAAACAGGCAAGCTAAGTGTATTAATTTCAGACAGTGGTTACTCAGCATGGAGCGCAGAAATTGCGGTTGCTAAAGGCGCATCAGAATTTGAACGCCTAGTTGACGTAGACACTCAACCACTTATCAGCGGTCCATACGCTTACGCTATAGCTTACAACGGCAACTTAGCTGCTGTAGATATTCGCTCTGGCAATGTTGTATGGAAACGTGAGTACAGCAGCTACCGCGAAATTGCGATGGATGCACAAACAATTTATTTAGTAGATAGCGATGGTGTTATTTACGCATTAGATAAAAATTCAGGTATTGAACGTTGGAGCCAACCCGCTCTACGTGGTTGGTACCTAACAGGCCCTGCAGTTGCAGGTAGCCACTTAGCTTTAGGCGACCAAGAAGGTAACCTACATTGGCTAAATAAAGAAACTGGCGAGCTAGTATCTCGTGAAGACTTTGACAGCTCGGGCTTTTTTGTTGAGCCAGTTGTTGCCGACGATAAGCTAATTTTATACACCCGTGATGGTGAAGTTAGTATGGTAAAAATACCTAACTAACTAGCTAACACTTAAAGGTTTTTTGTAAGGCTTCGCACTGCGAAGCCTTTTGTTGTTTTTTAAAGAGGTAGTTTATGCTTCCCGTGATCGCTCTAGTTGGGCGACCCAATGTGGGCAAGTCCACATTATTTAACCGTTTAACACGTACTCGTGATGCACTCGTAGCCGATTTTCCAGGTTTAACACGAGATAGAAAATATGGCCAAGCTAGTTACGATGGCTATGAATTTATCGTGGTAGACACGGGCGGTATTGATGGCTCAGAAGAAGGCATCGAAATCGAAATGGCAGATCAATCTCTGCTAGCCATTGAAGAAGCCGACATTGTTCTGTTTTTAGTAGATGCTCGTGTAGGTATGACCGTAGCTGACCAAGCCATTGCTAATCACTTGCGCAAGCAAGAGAAAAAGTGTTTTGTTGTTGCCAACAAAACCGATGGAATTGACGCAGATTCAAATTGTGCTGAATTTTACCAATTATCATTAGGTGAAATACATCACATTGCAGCTGCACATGGCCGTGGTATTACATTATTACTTGAGCAAACACTTCAGCCGCTTATTGCTGAACTAGCCGCGCAAGATGAAGAAGTAACAGGTGATGACGAAGAACTAATCGACCTTTACGAAGAAGGCGAAGGAGATGATACCGATCATCAAGCATTTGCAGATAAACCTGTAAAGCTTGCTATTATTGGTCGCCCTAACGTTGGTAAGTCAACACTTACAAACCGCATATTGGGTGAAGATCGTGTAATTGTATATGATATGCCAGGTACAACACGCGATTCTATTTACATTCCAATGACGCGTAACGACAAAGAGTATGTGTTAATTGACACCGCAGGTGTTCGTAAACGTAAAAAAGTCAGTGACGTAGTTGAAAAGTTCTCAGTAATTAAAACACTACAAGCAATCGAAGATTGTAACGTGGTTTTACTTGTTGTTGATGCGCGTGATGGTATTTCTGATCAAGATTTAAGCTTACTTGGTTTTGCGCTTAACTCTGGTCGTTCATTGGTTATCGCCGTGAACAAATGGGATGGCCTAGACGACTACGTTAAAGACCGTATTAAAACAGAACTCGATCGCCGTTTAGGTTTTATAGACTTTGCACGCCTACACTTTATATCTGCATTACACGGTACAGGTGTTGGTCATTTATTCGAATCTGTTGACGAAGCTTACGAGTCGGCAACTAAACGTATAAGTACAGCAATGCTGCGCCGAATTATGGACATGGCTCAAGCCGATCACCAGCCGCCACTTGTTCGTGGTCGCCGTGTTAAGCTTAAATATGCGCATGCCGGTGGTTATAACCCACCGCGTATTGTAATTCATGGTAACCAAGTTCATGATTTACCAGATAGTTATAAACGCTACCTGATGAACTACTACCGTAAAGCGCTTAAAATTATGGGCACCCCAATCAAAATTGAATTTAGAGAAGGTGAAAACCCATTTGCTGGTCGTGTTAATAAAGTAACACTGTCGCAAAAGCGTAAAATACGTGCATTTGCTAAAGAAAACCGTAATAAATAAATTTTAAAAAATTAGTTTATTACAAAAAACGGCGTACTTATTAGTACGCCGTTTTTTATTACTCAAAATTAAGTAATGCCAATTGCACCAGCCGTTCAACTGTGGTGCCTTGAACATTCGTAGGCGCTTTGGGGTAATATTTTGATTTTGGCGACCTAATACTTATAAACCCATGGTTGGTTGCCATTTCATGGGCTAACAGCTTTCGCTCTCTAGGCGTTAAATGGTTTTCGTGTATTTTTGCCAGCTCGCCACTATCAAGCCATATTCCTGCACAACCTGGGCATTCGTCTATTTCGACAGCCTTAACTGGCGAAAAATACCTGCGCATCATCACAATACTTTTGCACTGTGGGCAATTAACTCGCGATGAGACATCGCCCTCACCTTCAATATAGTTACTTAAGTGTTTAAGTAATACCTGACCGTGCTTTAGCTCTGGAGAGCTAAATTTAAATAGTTGGCTGTTATCAAAAAACACGCCACCTTGCGCTGAGGTGTAAACAGTGATCCCGCCAACAAGTAAAGGTTCAAGTGGCGTATCGCTACGAGGACAATACATTTAAAATTCCTTTTTATTTTATATTTTTATTAATTATTCAAGTGCTTTGTGAATAAGCCCAACAAGCGGCGCCGGTAATGTAATATTACCTGTAAGTACAAACTCATGGGCTTCATCAGACATTTTTTGCCATGTGCGGCGAATAATACCCATCCATTTTTCTTCATTGTAATCTGGTTTTGCATTGGCAAACCCAAGCATGTAGTGTTCAATAAACACCAAACTCGCTACATCTTCTACTAATTGGCTATCTAGATTGCGCTTAATATCTTTTTTAGCAACCGCGTTATAAACACGGTTTTGGTCTGTATCGCTAAACCCAGCTTGTTTCATTAATTCAACGACTAGTGACGCATGAAAAATATAAAGAGCACTGCGCCATTGATGATAACCCTGTTTATTCATTTCAAAATCGCTACGTGGCGACTTCCAACGCTGAATATGCTGTGCACGCACTGCAATTTGCATGAGTTCATCGGCATCAGGTTTAAAGCGAGTTAGCATTTCGCTCATACGCTGTGAGTATAAATACTCTTTTGGAAAACTTTCTCCATTGTGTTGCTCAGTATTCGGGTCTTGGTTATTCGCTTCATCAATCAGCGTTATTACTTTATTAAACATGACGGTCATTTTTTATAATTAGTTTTAATCATTCTAAACGCTGGTAAAACAATAAACTAGTGCCCCACTCACTTCAGTGGTGAAATTTGTTCAATCAAAAAGTAAAACCAATTGATACAGATTATAAAATTAAGCGCATTAATAAAGTTAACTTGGTACTATATTAAGTACAAATTAAAAACAAAAAAGCGCGACAAATAACAATTAACTCGCCAATAACGGATGACTATGTTTAAAAAAAGTATTTTAGCTATTTGTTTAGCTGTTGCACCACTACCAAGCCTAGCCGACAGTAACACTGATTTAAAAACGATTATTGATAACCATTGGCAAAATGCAAAAGCCGAAAAAATATTCTTTCGTACCGATCCAGACGGCTGGAAACCCAGTGGTACATTGCCACATTGGACCGAGCAAGCCATTGCGAAGCGCCAAGCTTACAACAACAGTGTGTTAAAAAACTTAGCTAGTATTGACCCTAAAACGCTCAATAGCGAGCAGCTAATGAACTATCGTTTATTTAAATATGAGCGAGAAACAGAGCAGCAAAGCTACCTTTTTCAAGATAAGTATTTTCAAGTTAACTTTTTAAGTGGCTGGCATACTTACTTTGCCGAAGCACCGGCTAATATGGCGTTTTTAACGCCTGATGATTACAACGCATTTTTAGTAAGCCTTGCCGACTACCCTCGCTTTAATCAAGAAAACATTAACTTGATGAAAGAAGGTATTGAAAAGGGTTACACGCACTACTGCAAAACATTTGAAAATTACAGCCAGAGTATTAACGCTCATATTGTTAAGCAACCTGAAAACAGCGCCTTATACGAGCCCTTTACACGCATACCAAATACATTTACAGCAGAGCAAAAGGCAACATACCAAAACAAAGCAAAAGCCTTAATTAGCTCAAAAGTAGTTCCGGCTTATCAACACTTTTACGACTTTTTTGAAAACGATTACATGCCTAACTGTAGAGCAGAGCCGGGTATTTCAAGCGTTAAAGGCGGGCTTGAGTATTACAAATATACAGTTAATTACTACACCACAACCAATGCCACACCAAAGCAAATACACGAGCTTGGCTTAAAAGAAGTGGCACGTATAAAAACACAAATGCAAAACATCATTGATAAAGTAGGCTTTGATGGCTCTTACAGCGATTTTTTAGAATTTTTAGCAACCGACGAGCAATTTTACGCAACAGACGCGCAAGACTTGCTTGAAAAAACAGCCTTTATTACGCAAAAAATGTATGGCAAGTTACCAACCTATTTTAATCATTTACCACGTAATACCTTTACTATAAAAGGCTCAGCGAGTCGCGGCGCGTTTTATATGCCACCTGCTGATAACCGCTCCCCTGGCACTTACTTTTTAGCCTCAACACCTAAATTGCAACCTTTGTATAATTTAGAAGCGCTAAGCCTGCACGAGGCAATACCAGGGCACCATTTACAAAACGCTATTGCAATGGAGTTAGATGTACCCGAATTTAGACGCACACTTAGCCATTCAGCATTTGGCGAAGGCTGGGCACTTTACACCGAACGTTTAGGTAAAGAAGCCGGCTTTTATCAAGACCCATACAGCGACTTTGGTCGTTTAGGTTACGAAATGTGGCGTGCCGTGAGACTCGTTGTTGATACCGGTATTCATGCATTTGGCTGGAGCCGCCAAAAGGCAATTGACTACTTGGCAGATCACACTGCTTTGCCACAAAGCGCGGTCGAGGATCAAATAGATCGTTATATTTCATGGCCAGGCCAAGCGCTCTCTTACAAAATGGGCGAAATAAAAATACGCGAACTGCGTGCAAAAGCCGAAAAAGAGCTAGGCCCACAATTTGACATACGCAGCTTTCACGACACCGTTATTGGCCAAGGTTCGCTCCCTATGGCTGTACTTGAAGACGTTATAAACGATTGGATAGCAAAACAAAAATCGGCTATTTAAAATTAATGAGGGCGGTATTATTTGCCGCCTTTTTCTAAACGGACTTTTAATGAAACACCTACTTATTTTTATATCACTCATTTTATTTAGCAGCCAAGTTAATGCGTTTTGTTTAGATGCATCAAACTACATAGAGGGAGTAAAATATGGCGTTTGTGGGGAGCAAACTGATTCAATTTCCCTTACGCCTTATTTTATTATATGGATGCTTTTAAGTGTGTTATTTGGGCAAATGCTTAATAAGCCAAATATACACGTGGGATTTAAATATTTACTTTTCCTATGTGCGTTCCCACTGAGCCCGTTAGTACTATTAATGAATTTAACTGGAATGGTGGTATTTCGGGTTTATCAAAAATATGCAACTACTTCTTCAGCCAAAACAGCTCAGCCTAACCCTGATGACGCAAAAGCTGTTATTGAAAAACCGAGTATTAATCAACTAATAATTGGTGAGTACACTTTTGACAGCATGCAGCAGTCTTTAATTAAAGAAGATAACCTCTACACATTAGAGCCCAAATGCATGCAGGTACTTAGCTATTTAATAGAACAACAACCAAGAATAGTTAGCCTTGAAGAGTTACACAATAATGTATGGGAGAATCAAATTGTAACCGACACCGCAGTAAGGCGAGTTATTAGCAAACTACGTGTAGCCCTTAACGATAACGACACAAAAAACCCCACATATATAAAATCTGTAATGAAGCGAGGTTATCAGCTTATAGCTAAAGTAAAAACGCAACCCATTGAATAATAGTGATTTATTAAAGTTATAACCGAGGTGATATCGTGGTTATAACTTTATAATAACTAGTTAACGGCTTTGTTATCGTTATTTTTTGCCAAACGTTTTAATTTGTTTAGGCGCTTTAGAGCAACCCATAAAATTAAATAACTAAGGAAAAAATATGAAACATTTACTGCCGCTAACACTATTATTAATTACAACATTAGTTACCATCAGCCTAATTGGTAACGCGCAATGTATAGAAATAGGTAACGCATCTATTGCCAGTATTTCATTTGGCACATGTGATTTATCAAGCGCTAAAACAACGCTTTCACCGTTAGTTACCATTTTTTGGTTAGCAATGAATATGCTTTTTGCAATCATAATGCCTAAACCATCTATTGCTAAAAAGTACAAAATTGCTTTATTTATTTGTAGTTTACCGCTTAGCGTATTTGTATATTTAATTGCTTATGTATCTATTAACCTCACTAACACGACCAAACCAGTTCGATAAAACCTAAACAGGTGAGTAAGCAATACTTGCTCACCGCTTCATTACTAAAACTTGCAGCTGACTAATCCCTACCCGCTTTTGCTTCGTAAAGTTAATGATTATAAAAACCTGAGCAAACCTATGAGCAAACGTATTTTATATTGGCTACAAAACGATTTACGAATAGACGACAACCCTATTTTAAGCGAACTTGCTACTGGGCAATGTGCGCTCGATATTGTATTTGTAATAAACCCGCACTGGATTAAAAATAATAACTACCAACAAAAGCCATATGGCGTGCATAAACAACAGTTTTTAATGCAAAGCTTATTTGAGCTGCAACAAGCGCTTATTGAACACGGGCAAACACTGCACGTACTTGAGGGCGAACCTGTTAGTGTTTTGAAGCAGCGCATAGCTGAGCAACACATTGACGAAGTGGTGTGCAGTGAACATGTTGGAACATACGAGCAGCGCCAACTTGCGCGACTAAAAGCACATTGTTCACATGTCATATTTAAAACAACTCAACAAGACACTTTATTTCAACAAAGCGACCTCCCTTTTGATTTAAACGAGCTGCCTAAAAGCTTTACCCCATTTAGAAAAAAAGTAGAGGCAGTAAACATACCTATAACAACCTCAACTCTGCCTAAAGGTTTACTCCCTCAACCTATAACGCTATGTGCTGCCAAACCAATTGAGCTTACTGAATATAGTGATGACAACAACGCGATAATGCACGGCGGATTTAGAAGTGCGCAAACTCATTTAGCGCAGTACTTTTCAGGCTTGCTACCAAGTACTTATAAAACAACTCGAAACGAGCTTGATGGCTTTAATAACACCACAAAGTTCAGTACCTGGCTTGCCTTTGGTTGTGTAAGTGCACGGCAAGTTTATAAAGCCGTTGAACAGTACGAACATAACCAAATAACAAACGAGTCTACCTACTGGATTAAATTTGAATTGCTATGGCGAGAGTATTTTAAATGGCATGCACTTAAAGCAGGCAACAGCCTATTTAGCTTTAAAGGTCAAAAGCAAACAAAACCCCTTACTACGTTTATACCAAACCGCTTTGCTGCGTGGTGTAATGGCTCAACACCCTACCCATTAGTCAATGCCATTATGAACGAGCTTAATACGACCGGTTATATATCAAATAGAGCAAGGCAAATTGCCGCAAGCTGCTTAGTTAACGAACTTGGCCTTGATTGGCGCTATGGCGCGGCTTATTTTGAACAACAATTGATTGATTACGATGTAGCCGCTAATTGGGGTAATTGGCAATATATAGCGGGTGTAGGGGTCGACCCGCGTGGTGGTAGGCACATTAATATTGAAAAACAAACCGCGCAGTTTGATCCGCACGCTGTTTACACTAATAAATGGCAAGGCAATGAAAATACCAGCACACAGCTGGATACTTTAAACGAAGTTGATTGGCCAATTTAAGCCGCCAATCAACTTTTACCAAATAACGTTTAAAACAGCTCAGCAATGCCTATATTAATAGCGTAACCACCCAATGTTAAAAACAAAAATAAACACAGCGCCAGTAGCAGCGGTTTAATACCGGCTTGGCGAATTGCCCCAACATGTGTGCGTAAACCCAAAGCCACCATAGCAATAGTGAGTAATATATTATCAAACCATACAATAGCGCTTGTAACCACTTGAGGAATAATAGAGAGTGAATGCACACCACTTGCCACAATAAATAACACTGCAAACCAAGGGATGGTAATACCCGTTTTTTGCTCGCCGCCATGCACGTTATTGTTTGTTTTTGCATGCTTTTTACTTTGCCAAAACGATAAACCCACTAAAAATGGCGCAAGCATCATTACGCGTAGCATTTTTTCTATAACGGCGGTGTCGGCTGCATTGGCGCTTACAGCTGTGCCCGCTGCAACCACTTGTGCTACTTCATGGATGGTTGAACCAACAAAAATACCATATGCGTGCTCGCTCAGCCCCATGTAATCAAACATAATTGGGTAGGCAAACATACTTAACGTGCCAAACACTACCACCGTTGCTACCGCTACCGATACTTTATGTGCCTGCGCTTTTATTACAGGCTCGGTTGCCATTACAGCTGCTGCGCCACAAATAGAGCTACCCGCACCTATTAATATTACTGTTTGCTCATCAAGCTTAAATACACGTTTACCAAGCTGTATTGCTAATATAAACGTACCGCTGAGCATAACAATATCGGTTAGTAACCCACTCCAACCAACGCCAGCCACCTGTGCAAAGGTAATTCTAAAACCAAATAAAATAATACCCGCTTTGAGTAAAATACTTTTAGCGTAATCAACACCTACATCGGTACGCGTAGCTATACGCGAAAACACACTGTTGCCCACAATAATACCAACCACAATACCAATAGTGAGTGAGCTAAATTGCGCAGTTTGCATTATTGGTAATTTACTCAACGCAATAGCAACACCCGCAAGTACAATAACCAGTAACATGCCAATCCACCAGCGCGTATCGCCGTATTGCTTAGTATTAATACCCAAAGGCTGAAACCCATTTTTAATAGCGCTAAGCATAATATTCCTTCAATTGAACAACGTTAAACTGTTGACTTCATTTTAAGAGAGCGCAAAATATAACTCCAATATATTAAAATCATGATTCGATAACCTAAGGTTATACAATTTAAGGTATTCAATGAACTTACATGCACTTAGGGTGTTTTATACAGTGGCTAAATTGGGTAGCTTTTCAGGCGCAGCCGAAGCGCTTTTTATAAGCCAGCCCGCTGTTTCTAAGGCGCTAAAAGAACTTGAGCATCAGTTAAACATTCAACTTATTGAGCGCGCATCTAAGGGTAAAAAGCTCACCTTAAGCGAGGGTGGCCAAGCCTTATATGATCATGCACGTAGCATTTTTGCCATAGAAAAAGCCGCCATTGAAGATATTAAATCGCGCACTGGGCTAAAACGCGGCACGCTCGTTATAGGTACCAGCACCACCATTGCCAGCTATTGGTTACCACCTTATTTAGCTAAATTTTGTGCCCAATACCCACATATAAAAGTAGAAGTACAAGTGGCTAATACCGCGCAAATTGAGCATGCCTTACTTGAATGCACTATAGATTTAGCACTGGTTGAAGGCACACCTACCGAGCCGCATATAATAAGTAAGCACTGGCAAAACGATTTAATGAGTGTCGTTATACCCAGTAACTTTAAGCCCACGAAAGACTTAAAAGCATGGTTAAACGAGCAGTTTTGGCTACTGCGCGAGCCGGGCTCTGGCACTTTAGAAATGTCGGTAAAGTTATTAGCAGAGCATGGCGTACAAACAGAGCAAAGTATGCAATTAGGCAGCAACGAAGCCATAGCAAGGGCCGTCGCTCAAGGTATGGGGGTCGCTTTATTGCCAAATGTAGTTACTGAGGATTTGGTGCAGCTTGGTAAATTAACACGCCTGAGTCAAAAAAATAACGAGCAACTCTCTCGGCCACTTTATCAACTGCATTATAAAGACAGACCGTCTTCACACGCTGCACAAGCGTTCGAAAAAAGCCTGTTTAGTGAATAATGCTCACAATCTGTAAGTAGTAAGGCACCAGTAGCAAATTTAGATAAAGTTTAATATATGAAGTCAAAATTTGAGCCCTTTAGTCTTTCTGATGCCTATTAGCTAAGTTAAAACTCACTTGTGTTACGTGATACACCTTTCATGCTTCACTATTAAATTAAAATAATTTTTAAACATGTGTTCAGAACTGATATCCCTTAAATCCACATCAAAATAGTAGCCGCTTTCTAAAAGTTCCAAACTTTCTAAATCATTGCAAATGCGTTCAAGAATTAAATATTTATACTTTGGAGTTATGCTTTTAATGTCATCCGGAATAAGCCCTTCGGCATCAAAATTCAAAACAACTCTTAAACTGGTACCTGAATAGCCATAGTTTACAAAACTAATTCGGCTATCAATAGATGAAAAAAAAGCGCTGTAGTGATTTTTATCTTCTTCGTATTCCCATTGAGAAGCATCCCCCCAAATCAAGACAAAAATAACGCCAAAAGCAGCTGCAGCTACAAACAATTTGTTGGCATTTATCAAAAACCACAATTGAACTTTTTCAGATCGCATTAACTTCATAAGTCACATAACTTTTAAGTAAAAGACTAAATCAGTCGGATAAAATAAAAGACTAATAATCAAAACTAAAGTCTTGCTCATTCACATGTGTGGATAATATAACTAAGGTTAAGAAAAATACCTTGATGCTACACCAATGCCGATAAGTAAAATAATTAATAAAACCCAATATCTTTTTGAATCATCTAAATTTTCACCGCACACTGGGCAAGATGATGACGCGATTGGAGTCCCGTTAAGATTTGTCGTTTTAACTATTGGGGAGGTAATTCCTGATTTACACTTTTTGCACTTCATAAATATCCATATTAATTATAAATAAAATCGCGGGATGATGCTCACAAAACGCTTACCTAATTGACGTTAAATGACAGGCTATAATTAGCAACAAATCAAAGAATGCCAAGCTTTATACATCCTTTTAATTGAATTGCCATAGCATAAGAATAGACCTTACAAACCCTTAGTTAAATCTTGCGCTAACGTGCCCGTTGGCTTTTCAATTACGCGTACTAACTCTTTACCATTTTGCTTAACAATAAACGTTGGGGTGTATTGCAAGTCGTTAGCCTGTGCAATACCTGCATCGTCTTGCTTGTTGTAACCTACGGCCACATATTCAATGCTTGCAAGTTGTACTTTTGATTCATCTAGTAACTTAATTAAACGCGGCACTTCGCGCTCACTGTCGTGGCACCATGTGCCAAATAATACAATTAGCTCTTTACCTTCTAGCTTTTGCATTAACGCAATGTCTTGTGCTGTTGGCGTAAATGCTTTGTATTGCTCGTTAAATTTGTCGTAGTCGCTTAGCAGTACATCAGTTGTAATACCCCCCGAAAATGGTGCGTCAGCAGCACAGCTTAATAACGGCATGCTTAAAGCACACAATAAAATTAATTGTTTAAACATAAGGTTGCTCTTAATTAGATATTAAATTAGGTATTAAAGTTAGGTATTAAATAAAGCATTTAACGACTATACCCAATATTGAGTGTGGAGTGAACAGCTCTAAAGCGTTACTTTTTATCCATAAAAAAATTAACTTGCGATAAGTTAGTTAAATATTCTCTCCTTACGTCTTTATTCTCGGCTAACTTATCTAAGTCACCAATTAAGGTAACAAGCTTGGTGTGTGAGTGACGGTTTGTTTCTATAAAATCATCTTGCTTGTCATCACTCTCATCGCGCTCTTTTTTATGCATTGAGTAGCTGTTTTCGTTTTCTTCAAGCCAAATATCGTCAATTAAGCGAATGTCGCTTTTACTAACTGTTTGCTCTTGCATCGCCATTTGCAGCTCATATTGGTTAGTTTGCGGGTTAAACGCATACATTTTTGTATCAACATCAACCTCGTGAGACTGATCGAGCCCCACAAGTTCTTTATTTTTAACCGCAGACCCTACGTTATAACTCTCTTCTTTGTTGTAGTAATCAGGGCGACTGTATTGATAATCAAAATGGCTACTTACATTTTTACTTTGTGTTACACCGCTAAGATCCCCTAATTGGATTTGATCAGTCGCTTGGCTTAGCTCAATGGTACTTTTAGGCTGATAGTCGCCGTTATCCAGCGCATAAGAAAATGTAGCATCAAAATCAGCGAGCTTAGAAATCCCCGCTCCTAATGTATTCAGCGCTTTATTACCTAGCCCTTGGTAACGGCTATCGTTTGCGACCATGTTATCAACTAAATCGGCTACCATAGCGCGCCCGTCATTAAAGTGCTGATCTGCAAGCGACTCCAAATTGCTATAACGCTCAGCCGCCGACGACATACTCGCAAAAGCGCCTTTAAATAATGCAAAGCCCTGCAGCATTGCTTCGTCGCCTTTTCGCCCAAATGCCGACTCTTTATCGTCTTTGGTACTGTTTACTCGGCTATCTTCTAAGCTTTGATCGAGCGACGCTAAATACTGCTGCATTTGCTGCGTGTCTTTAGCGCCAATGGTTGACATATCGAGTGCAAAATCAATGTCGTTTTGCCCACCTGCGGCTTTAAACACAAGTGCTTGCTGGTTTGATGCTTCATCAATGGAGTAACTTAAATCAAGCGTGTTCTCTTTCGAATCAAGATCTTTATTTTGCGTTGTTGAAAACGACACATCAAAGCCTGTTAGCTGCTCACTATTAAACCCTGCTAAAAAATCTAAACTCATGTCTGTTTGGTTTGGCACTATAAGAGGATTAAATGAGTTTTCACTCGCTTTAAAAAATTCATCGGCCATTTCGCCAACACCACTGAGCACCTGCGTAAGTGCTTTATGCTCAGCCTCAGATAAATCGCCATTTACTTCGTAACTTAAACTAAAGCCATCAACGGCTTCGCCTGTGTTTTCATCGTACCCTTGCGATGAGTTAAAGGTAATGTTTATAACATCACCTTCTTTAGTTTTTACCGAGAGCTCAAACAGGTAGTTATCGTCATCCTCGTATTTTGCGCGATTGAGGCTTTCCATGTAGGGATTAAGTGAGCGCTCAACACGTTGCTGACTTGAGGCTAAAAACGTTTTTTGCTCATGCCCAAGCTGACCTAAACTCGATAAAATATCGCTGGTATTAGCATAAGCACCCTGAATATTTTTAACCGACGTATTTAATCGCTCAATTAATTGGGTACTGTTTTCGTTTTTTAATAACCCCTCATGCTGAGAGCTTATTACGGTGCGCAGGGCGAGTTCTTCATCGGAGAGTTTATAGTTAAGCGTGCTAGGCGTACTTGAAATAGTAAATAGCGAGGTAAGTTGCTGTTGTAAAATATCCCCTACTTTTTGATTGCTAACTAGTGCTTCGTCAATAGCTTCGTTATTTAGCTGGCTTAATAATTCATCGGATATTTTGGGGGCGTTAGTTTGTAAATCATTAATAGCTTGAAGGTCGCTACCGGTTAGCAGCGAAGGACTCACAGAGGTTTGGTTAGCGTTATTAACTGATTGGGCAAGTAAAGTGCTTAAATTAGACTGGCTGCCAAGTGCATTATTAACCATGATTATCCTTAATCTCTAAACCCTATTAAGTATTTTATCGGTCATTTGGCTAAAAGCTTTAGCTACAGTTAATAAAATTAAAAGCAGAAAAAATTAATACTTGAACCCAGATATAATCGTCTGCTTTTAATCTAAAAGTTTGAAGGCGTAATCTAAATTACTTCTCCTCTTCCAACTCAATATTTCGCTCAGCTAAGGCATTTAATAATTTTTTACTCGGCTCGCTATTTTCTAAACCAATTATTTTAGTAAGATTAGGTAATAAAGCTAAATCGTCAATTGCCTTATTCGTTACTTTGGGTACTTCATCTCCCATACCGGGATCCCAAAATGGATGCATGTGTTCTAAAAATACAGCCCCGCCACCCAAACCACTGTCTTGATAAAGTTGCGTTACTTTATCTAGTAAAGTCATCGATATTTCTACGTTTTTAAAGTACTTTTTAACTTCAGGAATACACTCATACCCATCTTCGTCTCGATCAATTTCGCGTTTTACATACTCTTTAGCAAATAAGTCTAAATCAAACTTTGGTAAGAGGATCTCTTGTCGATACATCAGCTCTTCAATAACGAGTAACTTAAAATTAAAATCACGAAATAAAACGGTTGGTTTATTATTAATATTAAATAATTTAGGTGCGTTTTTTAAAGCATCAGCTTCTACAATTAACGATTTTAAGTGTGTTGCTTTAGCTTCATCTGTAGTGGCTTTAAGTAATATGTCTAAGCTTTTCCGAGTAGGGGCTGAAACGGTAATTCTACGCAGAGCCGTTTTAATATTTTTATTGTATTTAGCTTGGCTAACTGTATCTATATTATCTAATTTTTGTTGATAATCGTTAATTACACTTTGTTTAGCGCCTTTAATTTCAAGCTTTTTTAAGTGTTCTTGAATACGCGCTTGATGTGTTTTTTTACCTTCAATTCCAAGCGGGCTTAGTACTAAATTCTCAATTAAATAATCTATCTCAATATCAGAAAAATCAAAGCTATTTATCAAATTTTTGAAGATCAGAGGTGCATTTTTATAAAGTACATCTGCAGGCTTTGCAAACATACTTAATAGCTTTGAGTGCATCCAGCCGTAGCTGCTATTTTTAGCGTGCCTAACAATGCTCAAATGTAATATCTGAGTAAACTCGTTTATAATATCGGGGTGATACTCTTTAAAAATACTCATTATCAAGTTATTATGTTCATTCGGAAATACTCGATAAAAAGCAGGAAGTAATAACGCTATATCAACTTTATCGAGCTCATACTGCTCAACAAAGCCTGGAGCATAACTGCCCACCGAATGATAAAAATAAAGTGTTATTAAACCCGAAACAACTAAGTTAATTTTTATATTTTGCTGATGTACTCGTTGGTGTTCAATAAGCTCTTCTATTTTAGCTAATATTGTTTGATGATATTTTAATATTACTAAACCATTTGGCGAATAGTCTGAGCTACACACAATTTCAATAAACGTAGCAAGGTACTCAACCTCAACTGAGTCTGATAAATCTATGATTGAAAGCCAATTTATCATTGCGCTGTATATTTCATCTTCAACGCTAAAATCAGCCTCCATTAAGCTACGACAATCTGGCCAATTAATAAGCCCTCGATCATATTGCCTTTTAATAATAGCTTGCTGCTCTTGGATTAATTTTTTCCATTGCGCTTGAATACTTTTTACTGTCGCTTTATTTTTTTTATTAGGCGTGCCTTTTTGAGTCGCACCAAAATTAGGGTCACGAATTGAATCAATATTTTTTTGGATATGAGAGTGTATAGTCAACATATTTACTCGGTAGTCCTTACTCGAAAGATATTTTTGTGGGGTTATAGGGTATTCTTTTTATTTATTAGCAAACTGCAGACAACTTAATCGACGAACCATCACCATAATCATCATGAACCATAACTAATACTGGAATAGGATAATCCCAGCCTCCAGCCTTCCACCAGCTCTCAGCCAGCCATTGTTTTGTTAGATTAGCAATTAAGTAACCCGCGTTGAACTCTTCATTGATATAATATTTCTCATCAAAATGAGGTATAGCATAATCACCCGAAAGTAACTCCACTGATTTACCAGAAAATATTGAAGCATCAGTGCTATTTATCTTTTTTTGTTTTCCTTCGTAATATATCCAAGCTGAAGGAGTCTCCATACAATCATCACCTAGAAATATTTGAATCTCAGCACCTAAAACAGATTCAGGAATTGAAACTGTAAACAACTTCTTGAGCTCGCGAATAAAACAAGGTGATATCTTTTCTAATGAAACTAAAAACTTAGCTTTAAACTGCTCTGAACTTAAACCAAATGGCACCATACGTACTTCTCCCAATAACTAAACATTAAGCCAGCTGATACCGCTTAACATACTGATTAAACCTGTCTTTTATAATTTTATTTCAATGTTTTTTTGTAGTTCAGGGGTTGACTCTAAGAATAACTTCCACGCGCCAAGAGCTTCTTTAAGCTGCTGCGTAGGTATATTTTGAAAATAGCTATCGTCTAGTAAAGAATATACTTGTGCATTGTGTAGCGTGAATTCAGTTCCCCATCTTTCGCGGTTCCAGTCAAGAAAGCTACATTCACTTGCTAAAACAGAGTTTATTCTCTTTATTCCTTCATCAATTCAAAAAATAGTTTTACTGTAATGTAACCCACCATCATCTAATAAAAGACTTAACAATACACTCTTACCATTACTGTTTACATTTTCACAAGAGCATATTGGTACAATGCGACCAAACTGAATTCGCCAAGAAAAATTTATTTTCATAGCCCACCCTAAATACATTTGAAATTAAACTAGGGGAATATAAATATTCCTTTAAAGTCAAAACGAGCTTATTTATTAAGCATTGAATTTATACTATTTAGGAATTTTTAACTCCTCTTCTATGATATTAAAAGCAATTACTGGAGAACAAAAATATAAAATTTATCTAGCTTTTTATTCTTTGTACTAAAAAGTCGACCGCCGCTTTCACCTTTGGTACTAAATAACGCTGTTTTTGATACAACAAATAAACCGCCATAGTCGCATTTTGGCTTATCGCTAATTCATGCTCAAACTTAAGCTCTTGCAACTGGCCAGACTCAAGGTATGAGTCGAGCGCCCACCGAGTAGACATTAAAATGCCCTCACCATTACACGCTTTTTTAGCCAGCCACGAACCGTTATTTGAAATAGCGACCGCAGGCCCAGAAACGTCGTGCCATTGCTCATCTACTTTACATAACCACGGCGTTGGCCCCGCTGGCGTTTTAAAATAAAGGCCATTATGGTGCTTTAATTCCATGGCGTTATTTGGCACACCGTATTTTTGTAAATAGCAGGGTGACGCGACAGGAATAAAGCCATTATCCATTAGTTTTATTGCTAGCACGCGTTCATTTGGCGCATAACCACCACGAATAGCAATATCTACATCGTCACGCCCAAGTGTAGACAGCTCATCACTTAAGCTAACATCTAATATAATTTCGGGGTATAGCGCGCTAAATTCATCAAGCAGTGGCAGTAATATTTTGTCACCAAAACTCACCATTGAGCTTATACATAATCGCCCCATTGGTGTTGTTTGATAACTGCGCACTGTTTCGTGGCTTTGCTCTAGCTGATTTAATATTTGCTGAACATCGTTATAGTAAATTTGCCCAACTTCGGTCAATTTAACTATGCGAGTCGAACGCTTTAAAAGCGTCGCCCCTAGGCTTTTCTCTAAATCAGCAACCCGCCGTGACAACGACGAGGGCGGCACATCAAATGCTTTTGCGGCTTTGGTAAAGCTGCCCGTTTCAACCACCTTAATAAAATACCGTATGGCTTTTAGTTGATCCAAGTTGCCTCTCCATTAAATAAAATGCTTTATTGTCTTAAAGACAAAAGTGATTCGCATTTTCCCCTATATATAAGCAAATTAAAACAAGTAATAATGTACTCAACCTAAAGACAGGGACTTAAATTGCATTTTTTGGCAATGAGTATCTTCACGTTAATGATGGAAAGCTGACTTATGATTACTTTGCACGGTTTTGCTGCTAGCAACTATTACAACCTAGTTAAACATGTACTTTTATACAAACAACTGCCATTTAAAGAACACCTTGTTTACGGCGGTAGTGAAGAGTTACTAGCAATCAGCCCTGCAGGCAAAGTGCCTGCAATCACAACAGCTAACGGGCTTAATATTTCAGAGTCGAGTGTTATTTGCGACTTTTTAGAAGAGTCGTACCCACAAACCCCGCTATATCCTGAAGATGCAGGTGAGCGCGCAGTTGTACGTCAAATTATGAAAATGGCAGAGCTTTATTTTGAACTGCCAAGCAGACGGTTCATCCCTTATGTATTTTCAGGCGCTGAAGTACCTGAAACAACTAAAGCCGAAGTACGCCAAGTATTAACGCGTGGCGTAACCGCCTTGAGTAGCGTGTGTAAGTTTTCGCCTTGGATTGCAGGCGAGCAATTTACCATGGCAGACATTTACGTTTATTACGTAAACACCATAGTTAGCGCCTTTGGCTCAAGCCAGCTTGATTGGGATGTACTTGCACAAGTTCCCGGCATGAAAAAGTGGAACGAATCAATGAGCCAATTAGCCATTGCCCAAAGCATAGAGGCCGATCGCCAAGCGAATATGGCTGAATTTATGCAAAAAGTGAAAGCGCAAATTCAAGCAGCAAACGCTAAATAACGCGTAGCTATAAAAGCAATCTACTCTAAATTTTAATTACTAACACCGTATCGCCAATACAATAATGTGATTGGCTTAACAAATTTAATTTTTTGCAGGAGACACTTATGACAGATAAAAATATCCAACTGACTTCAACTATCAGCGAAGACAATAAACTAACACTTGCCTTAAAAAACATAGAGATGCCAAAGCCAAATGCCGATGAAGTGGTTATTCGCATTGAAGCTGCACCATTAAACCCATCAGACTTAGGCGTTTTATTCAGCGCAGCTGATATGTCTACTGCAAAGCAATCGGGTACTGATGAAGATCCAGTAATTACTGCCGATGTTCCAGCTCAATTTATGCCATCACTTAAAACCCGTGTAGGTAAAGCAACACCCGTAGGTAATGAAGGCGCGGGCACCGTAGTGGCAGCAGGCTCATCGCCAGCCGCACAGGCATTAATGGGCAAAACAGTGGCTGTTATTGGTGGCGGTACGTATCGTCAATTTATATGTGCCAATGTACAAAGTTGCCTAGAGTTAAAAGAAGGGACTACCGCAAAAGAAGGTGCATCATCTTTTGTTAACCCACTCACCGCACTCGCCATGGTAGAAACCATGCGCGCTGAAGGCCATAAAGCCATTATTCACGCCGCAGCGGCTTCTAACCTTGGCCAAATGCTAAACCGTATTTGTATTGCCGATGGCATTGATTTAATTAATATAGTTCGCAAACCAGAACAAGAAAAATTACTGCGCGATATGGGTGCAAAATATATTGTTAACTCAAGCAAGGACTCTTTTCTTGCTGACCTAACAGCTGCAATAATCGAAACCGGTGCAACTATCGCGTTTGATCCTATTGGTGGCGGCCAGCTAACAAGTGACATACTTAACTGCATGGAAGTTGCAGCTGCGCGCGATATGAAAGAGCACACGATTTATGGCTCTGACACATTTAAACAAGTGTACATTTATGGCGCACTAGATCGCGGCCCTATTACATTAAACCGAAACTTTGGTTTTGCTTGGGCTGTAAACGGGTTCTTGTTATTTAATGCTTTAGGTAAATTAGGCACAGATACAGTAATGAAAATGCGCAAACGCGTTGCTAATGAAATCACCACTACTTTTGCGAGCAACTACACGCACGAAGTTTCATTAGCTGAGGTATTACATTTACAATCAATTGCCGCTTATTCTAAACAAGCTACAGGCGAGAAGTACTTAATTAAACCTCAAGCGTAATTGAATATTCTTCGTTAAAAATTAAAAAGCAGATGCTAATTAGGTATCTGCTTTTTTACGTTTAAATACACGCACGCTATTATTGTGAGCCTTGCAGTTAACGCGTCCTTAAAGCTCGTCACAAAACCATCATAAAAATGTAATTTACTGAATTTTTACACATTGTTTGCACCTTTTATTCTTATAGTTTATCCACTTTAATAAAATAATAAGCGTGCATACATGAATATAAAACCTTTTATATTTTATTCAGTTATTGCCTCTACTACATTATTGTATGGCTGTGGCGGTACTGAGCAAACTACCGACACCAGCACAGAGCAAAGTACTGATTCATCAACAGCAATCACGTCAACTGGCCTAGTTATTAACGAAATTGTCGCAAGCCCAAGCGATACAACCTACGATTGGATTGAGCTATACGCCACTGAAGATATAGCCGACTTATCGGTATTTTCACTTGTTGATGATAACGCCGACAGAGAGCCTCAAGCTTTACCCGCAGTAGCGCTTTCGCAAGGTGAGTTTATTGTTATTCAAGCCATTGATGAAACCGATACACCGCCCGATAACGGTTATTACGTCACCTTTAAACTAGGGAGCGACGATGCGGTTACGTTATACGAGGACGGCACTGCTATCTCTGTACTTGATTGGGAGGAAGGCGAAGCCGCTGAAGGGTTTAGTTACGGCTTATACACCGATGGCACCGGCACCGCGCAAACACTAACACCCACAGAGGGCGCAGCTAATCAAACAGCAGATACCTCTTCACTTGTTACAACCTTAATTGCTGAAGACGCCCCACTTCGTATAAACGAAGTAGTAGCAAAAGACAGTAGCGGCGGCGAGGACTGGATAGAGCTTTATGTAACAAGCAGTAGCGATGTTTATTTAGCAGACTACACCCTAAGTGATGACAATAACGAACAGTTTGCTCTACCCGATATTACGTTATCGCCGGGTGAGTTTTACCGTATTTACGCAAGCACCGATGATTTAGGCGATCTGCCAAGCGTAGCGTTTAAATTAGGCTCAAGCGATACCGTAAGCCTTTACAGTAACAATGTAATTATAGAGCAGCTATCGTGGAATAAAGGCCAAGCGCTGAGTGGTTACAGCTATGGTCGCTACCCAGATGGCAGCGATGCAACTGCGGTATTAACTCCAACAGAGCTTAGCTCAAACAGCCAAGCAACCCACGGGCCACTCGTTATCAACGAAGTGGTGGCAAGCGCCGCAGACGATGGTAACGACTGGTTTGAGCTATACAATAACAGCGCAAATACTATTAACTTAGCTAACTACCAAGTTATTGATGAAAGCGACGACATAGACCCCGTTACCCTGCCCGACATAGATTTATACGCAGGCCAATACATTACTATTTATGCCACCGAAGAAGATCCAGGTACTTACTACGTCCCCTTTAAACTAGGCAAAAAAGACGAGCTAAGCTTAATACTCAACGATGAAGTAATTGACCACATTGACTGGGATGAAAGCGATGTAGCCACAGGCTTTAGTTACGGCCTAAGTAGCAGTACTGACTTTACTCATGCGTTTTTAACACCTACCCCAAGTAGTGAAAATACAGCAGCAACCGCATTTACACCCGCAGCTGTTAATACGCTTTCTATTACAATTACTGACGAAAACTGGCAAGACATTTTAGATAACCCTCTTGAGGAGGAATACCACGAAACCGCTATTACCTTTAATGGTGTAACACTTGATAGCGTTGCTATTCGCACTAAAGGCGGCTCAAGCTTAAGCAGTGTTGCCAACTCTAGCAGCGACCGCTACAGCTTTAAGTTCGATATTAACGAGTATGTGTCGGGTCAAAAGTTTTTTGGGCTAAAAAAATTCACATTACAAAACTCGTTTAACGACCCGTCGTATATGCGTGAAGTAATCGCCTACGAGCTAATGGATGAAATGGGCGTGCCAACGCCTGAGCATGCTTACGTTAACTTTTATGTAAATGGCGAGCTATTTGGTTTGTATTTAATGGTAGAAGCCATAGATGGCGAGTTTATAGAAAAACACTTTGCCAACAGTAATGGCGATTTATACAAGCCAGATGGCACAGGCAGCGATTTACTATGGCTAGGTGACGATATACTAAGCTACACCGATATAAACCTACAAACCAACGAAGACACCACCGATAACGGCGCATTTATTAACTTTGTAGAATCGCTAGATGAAGGCGAAACCAGCGCCATAGAGGTAGATACACTTTTACGTTATATGTCGGTAAGTACTTCACTGTCTAATTTAGATAGCTACCACGGCCCGCTTGCACATAACTATTATATTTACGATAACGATGGCGTATTTAGCATTTTGCCATGGGACTTTAACGAATCATTTGGCACCTTTAACATGAATTGTAATAGCGTAGATGTAAGAGAGCTCTACATTGATGAGCCAGTAAGCGGCGCATTAAGCGAGCGCCCATTAATTGCTAATGTATTTTCCGAGCAAAGCAACCTTGATGTGTACCACAGTTACTTAACGCAACTTATTAATGGCTCACTTTCAAGCGACACATTTAACGCACGCGTAAATGAAATAGCCGACCTAATTCGTGAGCACGTAGAAAACGACCCAACTAGCTTTTATGGCTCAACCTACTTTGAGCAAAACCTTACCTCTACAACAGGGCAGTTTTACGGCTTAACGTCGTTTATGCAGTATCGCGTAGCAAATATGGCCGCGCAACTTGATGGCACATTGCCCTCAGCGGGCGATGGCAGCGGATTTTGCGCTAGATAAACAGCCCATCCTTTGCGCAGTGCCAGCACGCTGGCACTGCACTCTATTACTTTGCAATTTAATAATCTGAGAAAATTATGACAATTCAAGCACGTTTTAAGGACGAACTTTTTGAAAAGGATACTTCAATCTCACCAGTAGCAATTACTGCTATAAACAATAAAAATAAGCAGGCTCAACCTGAAAAGCCAAATGCTGATGGCTCATTATCAACATTGATTAACGAGTTACTCACCCCATTTGAAGGTTACGGATTAAACGATCTTAATAACGCTAATTTAATGAACCGTGTAGACAGTAAGTTTATGCTGCCACTGTCTTTTTTACCTGAGTTACTAACTCACTTACAAGGGCAGTACCGCGTACTTGATATACAAGGTAAGCGTTTATTTTCTTATTATAATCAGTACTTTGATACGCCTGAGCTTGATTTATATAAAGCCCACCATAACGGTAAGCTTAATCGCTACAAAGTGCGCCAAAGGCGCTACGTTGATACCGCCACCGAATACCTAGAAGTAAAACTAAAAAACAACCAAAGCCGCACTGTTAAAACACGCATCAAGCTCGAAAAAAACAATGAGCAAGCCCATTGTACTGCGTTTATGAAAGAGCAAATGAAAAACAGCTTTGCAGATTTAAACGTAACCCAGCAAAGCGGCTATAACCGCATAGCCTTAGCCAACGAAGAAAAAGCCGAGCGCTTAACGCTTGATTTTAACCTATGGTACAACACCCCAAAAGGCGATAACAAAATAACACTACCGGGCTTTTTTATTGCCGAACTTAAGCAACGTAAAAAAACAAAACACTCGCCATTTTATAAGCTTATGAGCAAACACCACATATTCCCTGCCTCGTTTAGTAAATACTGCATTGGCTGTGCTTTGCTCTACCCCGAGCGCTTAAAAGTAAACCGCTTTAAACCTGTTTTAGCCCGCTTAAAACACCTTAACCGCACTAACCCACTATTACCTTTAGAGAATAATTAAAATGACCAAATTAGATCTTATTTTTCTTTCCCGCTTTTTAGTAAACATCCTATCGCTGGCTGTACTTTGCTATGGTTGTTATTTTCGCGTAAGTAAAAATGCAGTGGTAGCAGGCTCGTTTATTTTATTTGGCGTAGGCGTTTTTATTATTACCTTTTTGCTGCACGGCGTTGATATGTCAATGGAATTTGCATTTGGCCTATTTGCCGTATTTACCATGCTAAGGTATCGCACTGAGTCTATTTCGATTAAAGAGATGACTTACTTATTTCTCGTTACTGCCATTGCTTTACTGACCTCTGTAGGGCAAATGAGCTTAATTGAGCTAAGTATTCTTAATGGCATAATTTGCTTAATTGCCTTTTTGATTGACTCTAGCGTATTTGTAAAACGCTACGAAGTACAAAGCGTTTGCTACGAGCGCATAGAAAACATAACCCCGCAAAACCAAGCCACACTCATCCATGATTTACAACAGCGCACGGGCCTAAACGTCGTTGCCGTAGATATAGAACACATCGACTTTTTAAGAGACGTAGCGCAACTAAAAGTAAGTTACTTAGCCGAAAAACAAACAAAGGCAGCCTAACATGACCTCTAAACAAACGATTACTTATGCGGCACTTTCAGCTCTTTGCCTTGTTAGTAGCGCAAGCTTTGCCAAAATTAACGACGATATAGACCTAAGCGGCTATATCATGCTCGACTACAACAAATTTGATACCTCATTGTTAGAGGGGCAATACGACAGCAACAGCTCAGAAAGTACCTCTGAAATACGCCGCGCACGCCTAAGTTTTAAATCAGACATCAGCAAAGACTGGAAAAGTAAATTTCAACTTGGCTTTGCCGATGGCGAAACCGAAATAAAAGACGCCTACCTAGAATACTCTGGCTGGAAATATGCCGATTTAACCATAGGCCAACAAAAAGAAGGCTTTGGCCTAGAAAAACTAACCAGCTCTCGTAATTTATTAATGCTCGAACGAAGCATGATAAGCGAAGCGTTTTCGCCAGGGCGTAGTTTAGGTATTAGCCTATCGGGAGACATAGCCTCAGTAAATTGGCAACTAGGTTATTACGAGCCCGATGAAGACGAAGCAACGTCTGCTATTACAGGGCGCTTAGCCTGGGTGCCATGGCAGCAAAACACCAACCTTTTACACCTAGGCGTCGCATTTAGTGAGAGGCAGTACGACGGTAACGAATTTAGAGTGAATGAACCTCTTGAAGTTTATACCGCCGACTCATTAATAGAAGGCGATAAAATTAATGCCGATAGCCTCTCGCAACAAGGCGTAGAGCTACTATGGCTTAAAGACAGATTTACCATGATGGCCGAGTGGCAACAAGCACAAGTAACCAGTATTGAAAATACAACCAATGATTACGAAGGCGGCTATTTGCAATTTGGTTATCAACTATCGGGCGGATACCGTAAGTATAAAAACGCAAAACTAGGCGCAAGCTCAGAGCCAGGCTGGGAGCTCACTGGTCGCTATAGCCTACTTAAACTCAAGCAAGAAAACCAAGACGCAAAAACCTACGCTCTTGGCGTTAACTACACCGTAAACAAAAACATAAAGTTTATGGCCGACTACATTAAAGCCGATTACTTTGAAGCGGGCGGCACTATCACATCGGGCAACGCAATCTCATTAAGGCTGCAATACTCGTTTTAATGCGCTTTGCGTGTTTAGTCGGTTAGCCTAAAATTACAAAGCCCCTGTGTTAAACGTTACGTTTAACACAGGGGCTTTGTAGTTACTCAGTAAATAATATTTAAGTTAGTTTATAAATACTAATTACTAGCGCCTGCAAATTGTATTGGGTAATCCATATCGCCGCTGCGGTTAATACTGTTACACAGGTTTTTATTAAAACTGGCCAGTGATGGGTCGATGGTGTGCTCATTAACTACAATACCATCACTTCGCCTTTTAACCTCAATAGATCCGATTGTATTAATCGCTGATAAATCATCGCCTACGTTTTTAAATATAAAATACTCTATGTGTTCAGCAATAGATTCCGCGTTTTCGATATCTCCCTTAACGGCAGGCACTTGGTAGTTAACACCATTACACGTTAAATCATAAACCCTTACTAATTCTAGCTCGTCAGCTCCTTGCATATCAGCAATAACTTTAATAGTTGGCTGCGTTGTTGTTTCAAGCAAGTATTGTGTTTCATTCATTTCACTTAAAGAAAATGTATCAACGCTTTTAGCTATAGAACAGCCCGATAATAAAGTAAAAACTAAAAACACGGTTCTATTAAAAAACATCTATAAATACCTTATTTCTAAAATTTTATTTGCTTTGTATTATCATACCCTTAAGACAGGTTCTGAATATAACCTCTAAACTGCTAAAACAACCTCACTTATGTTCTTTCTCATTTAAACTTGGAGCTGGGCTTCATATAAGGCGAGGCTTTGATAAGTGATTTTCCAATAGGAAGTTGGAATATTTCCCATTCAATGCTGGAATTGAGCTTATTTCTCAATTAACGCTGGAAGGGATCACCCTTACGTTGCTAGCCACTCAAGTACATTAAAGGTTTAAGGGTATAGTTAATTTAATAGGCGTACTCTAGCAAACTTAGTTAGAGTGGCATCAGCAGACACTGATAAACCTCGAAGTATGAAGTCAAAATTTGACTCCTTTGACCCAAAAATTGTTGGCTAAAATAGGCGACGTAGGAGCAAAAGCCCACTGTTTTTAGTCCTTGTTGATTTTCTTGTTAGTATTCTTTGCTTTAATAATGAATTTCATAGCGCCTAAATGAAAAAACGGCAACATAACATATGCGAGCAAAAGAGAATCAAAAAACAGTATCCAATGAAAAACTACAGCCTTCTCTTCGGAATTACAGAGAGCGCGAGATAATATCTCAAAGCAAACTCCATCAGGTGAACCTAGAATATAAACTCCGATTACAAAAAGTACTAAAGCGATCAAAACTCTTTTGAACATTTCAGCTTTTAACTTTTTGCTAGCCTTGACTCTCAGCTGAAACCTCCTTGAATACACGCCCCAATAAGGGGCTAAAAATTGTTTGCTAAAATGTGAAGCGAAGCGAAAACGAGCAAACTGTTTTTAGTCCCGCTTAATTGGCTTGTTAGCATTGCAGTTTACACTGAACTCACAACCGGTAACCCTAACTTTTTGATTAGAGCTGAAAACTGATCTTTTGTATAGGGACCATAAACAAATTCATCGTGTTCGGCAAACTTGTGATCTTTAACTTTATCAATGTAGTAAAAAGCACAAGTTTCATATGGACAAGCATAAACCGAAATATATTTTTCGTTAGTTTCAATATTTATTGGTTCATCAATACGCCCAATATAAGCACTTTCGCCAAGGCTGTGACCTAACGTTTTAGTGCCGTCAATGTAATAAACTTCATAAGGTGGTTCTTCCCACACTGGAGAGCATCCAATTAGGAATAATGACACCAAAATTAGAAATATTCTCACAAACTTCCCTGCATGCTAACGCCTCGTTAAGAGGCAATAAAATTGTTGGCTAAAATTAGCGACGAAGGAGCAAAAGCCAACTGTTTTTTGTCCTGCTTTAACGACTTGTTATATAGCACTTTTACACTGACTATCGCTGTAGAAAGTGAGCCTAGAACCAAAGGATTGAATCAAACTTTGTTTTAATGATTTTGCAATTTTTAGCGCTTTTTTACCATTGTTTTTATCATGGTCATAAGCAGCAGCAAAAAAGCACTCATGGTCTAAATAGTTTTGAACAAAAATGTGAATACTGTCATCTAGCTCATATTTAGCGGCAACTAAAACAGCCGCTTTTTCTGCGAGCATTTGCTCCCCACCTTCAGAGACTTTATTAAGGTTATTTGTAAGAGCGAAAGAATCAAGTTTACTTATTAACTCAGCCTTGTCGGCATTATTTATAGAAAATTGAATTCCGCCAATCGCCGAGTGATATTCCCTTGAGCAACTGGACAATAGGATAATGCATAAAATTAGAAGATATCGCATAACTTCCTTGTGCTATATAACAATTTAATAGTGCGCTCGTCGCGCATATTTCTACCGACTTAGCGCTCATTTATCTACTTTATATAGTTTTAACAAATTACCTAAGGTATTACTATCACTAAGTTTTCTAAAGCTTTTAGGTAAAGTTAAATAACCCAATTTGCGCGCAGCGCTCATTTTCATGAATATATGCGCAAAGCGCAGTTTAACCAATCAATTAACGACGATATTTAGCCAATCTCAATGACCTGTTATCGCTCATAAACGCCTTACTACATTTTTAACATAAGATAGCTTAGCTTGTGAGGGCACTCTTTTAATATGTGCTACAACATTCAACCGCAATGCATACCGTATTAAATCAAAAAAATAAAGTATGGAATATTAATTTAGGATCTTTATTTAATGCTTTGATTAGTTTAAGCCTAAAAACCAAATTCTATTCCCTATGAAGAAAACCCTATGAAAAACCCAAATAAGGAACAACAATACCATCACTACAAGCCTTGCCACATAGGCCTCTTTATTCCAGATGTGTGACAAACCATTCCAAAACCGAATGAGAAAGAACATATAGCGATCTTTTTTGATCAAAATACAGCGATTATCCGATTAAGTGCAATTTGTCATAAAACTGCAATCAAAATAGATGATAATTTAAACTCGAACTGTATTTTTTATAATCTAGAAGTTGAAGTAAATGAGCACACCAATGACGCAACTCACATTTGCGTTACAATCGTTTGAAGATCCTCTCTCTGCGGCTATGGGCCACACAATGGAATACGAGCAGTTAACCTTGCAAGCCAGTGCTATGCATGAAATAACGCTGCAATGCGTATTGCCTGACGACGCCCACGAAAACGATATTATTTCGCTGAGCGCAACGTATCCCAGTGCCCGTGATGCGCAATACTTTACTGAAAAAGTACTCACTAACGCCGACTTAGAGCGTGGTTATGTGTATTTAACATTAAGTAAAATTACTCAAAGCCACTGCTTAGTAATGCAATTGATGCTGCATGGCTTAAATGCCACTTTAAAAAATAGTTTACAGTTCGATATGCAAGTAAATGCGTTTGAAGCAGGTTATAAAAATCAGCAAGCACTTAAAAGCCAAACTAAGCCACATGGCGTTAAAAAATACTTTCGTAATATGAGCTCAAGTTTATTTTCGTTTTTTTAATGTGTTGATATACGAACTTATAAAACCTTAATCTGCAAAACTCACTTTACCCATAGTAACTCCCGCAATACCTTGTTCAGTATTACTTAGGTGTTGCAGCTCTCCGGCTAGGCATTCGTTAGCTAAAATGGCAAATAGTACGGCCTCTTTTGCGTCGGGATTTATGCCTAAATCATCGGTATTTTTAAAAGCCTCAATACGTGGGCAAAGCGCTGTAAGTTGCGCCATTAGTAATGGGTTATGAATACCGCCACCACTTGCATACACCACACAATTTTGTGTGCGCTCTACACACTCGTTTAATGCGTTTGCTATTACGGTTGCAGTAAAGGTATTTAAGGTGGCCATCACATCTTCATGGCTTAAATGGTGAGTATTTGTAAGCTGCTGCGCGACGGTTAAATACGCTAAGTTAAATACCTCCGGCCCTGTGGTTTTAGGCATTGGGAGTGCAAAAAATGCGTTATTACATAATGCATTTAATAATGGCGTATTTACCTTGCCTGCTTTTGCTATTTTAGCACCATCATCATAATGTAGCCCTGTAAAATGTTGCTGTACGTAGGCATCCATAATGGTATTACCGGGGCCAATATCGCTACTAAACACACCGTTTGCATCGCCATTTTTTGGTAAAAACGTTAAGTTAGCTATGCCGCCCATGTTTAGCAAAACCCGACTCTCAGCAGCGCTCGAAAAATACAAATAATCGCCATATACCGCTAAAGGTGCACCCTCGCCCCCTGCCGCTATATGTTTTTGCCTAAAATCACCAATGGTAGTAATACCCGTAGTAACGGCTATTTGGTCACTGTCGCCAATTTGTAAGGTGCCATTAGTAAAGCTTTTGTGGTTATGCTGCGACTGCGGACAGTGGTAAATGGTTTGCCCGTGGCTCGCTATTACATCAATACTTGCTGGGTTTACCTGCCAAGTATGCAAGCACTGATTAACCATACCGCCATGGAGTTTACCTACCCACGGATGCAATAAAGTAACAAGTTCTAAATCGCATTCCCGCTTAGCAAATACCTGCTTTATTTTAGTTTTATAATCGTCGTTGTAGTCAACGGTGGTAAAATTTAAAACCTCAATGTGTGTATTTAAGCCCGCGCCCGTTACTTTGCAAAGCGCTACATCGAGCCCATCTAACGAGGTACCACTCATTAAACCAATAATTAAACGGCTTGGCTTTTGGGCACTATTATAAAGGGCGGCTATGTGTGGGTGCATAAAGGTATCTTAAACAGGTATCATATTTTGCTTATATTAGAGGACTTTAAAACAAAGTAATAGCCGTAAAGAGTTTAATTTAGGTTCTGATTGTTTAACGTTTAAATGATTGTTAAATTAGTATGCATACTAAAAATTTATGAAAAAATATGATCACCCTCAGAGAGTTTAAAGCCCAAGACGCGCCTTTTATTATTAGCACCTTAAATGATGAACAGGTTACGCGTTATTTATCGTCAAAAATTCCGTTTCCGTATACGCAAGCCGATGCTGATTGGTGGATAAACCAAGGTTCTAAAAATGGAATGGTTAAGGCCATTGTTGTAAATGGGCAATTTGCGGGCTGTATTGGTATAACTCCCGGCGAATTTGAATACAGCCACAGTGGCGAAATTGGTTATTGGCTTAATAAAGCCTATTGGGGGCAAGGCATTATTACTCGCGCTATTGAACTTATATGCAATGAAGCGTTTGCAAGCTCACACTTAAACAGAGTTTTTGGTGCTGTGTTTGCTGGTAATACCGGCTCTATGAAAGCACTTACTCAAAACGGCTTTGAACAAGAAGCTGTGCTTAAACAGGCTATTTATAAAAACGGTGATTTTTACAATAATCATATATTTAGCAAGCTTAAATAAATCGTTTAGAATAAATACTTTGTAAAGGTTGAATTATCAACCACCCGCCCAAAACTCCTTTATTAAGGTACGCATTGTACATATTCATACTGCTTAGCCGCGCATTATTGTTTAGCTGAACACGATTTTAAAAGCGTAAACATTCGGTAAGTAGTTTATTTATATTAATAGGAGATCTTATATGTCTACGACTAGTCGCCAACTTACTCTTGAATCACGCCCTAATGGCGCTCCAACAGATGAAAACTTTAAATTAAAAACGGTAGAGCTTCCTGCATTAAAAGACGGCGAAGTTTTACTACGCACTATTTACTTATCACTAGACCCATACATGCGTGGTCGTATGAGCGATGCTAAGTCGTACGCAGATCCTGTTAATATTGGTGATGTAATGGTTGGCGCAACAGTGTGCCAAGTAGAAGAGTCTAAAAACGATAAGTTTAGGATCGGTGAATGGGTACTTGCCTACACAGGTTGGCAAGACTACGCCATTACCGATGGCGAAGGCTTAATGCAATTAGGTAAAGAGCCTGAAAATCCTTCGTACGCGTTAGGTATCATGGGTATGCCAGGCTTTACAGCCTACATGGGTTTACTTGATATTGGCCAGCCTAAAGAAGGCGAAACCGTAGTTGTTGCAGCTGCAACAGGCCCAGTAGGCGCAACGGTTGGTCAAATAGCTAAAATTAAAGGCTGTAAAGTAGTGGGTGTTGCTGGTGGCAGTGAAAAATGTGCACATGCCGTTGAAAAACTAGGGTTTGATGCGTGTATTGATCACAAAGCCGATGACTTTGAAGAGCAACTAGAAAAAGCCTGCGACAAAGGCATAGATGTTTACTACGAAAATGTGGGCGGAAAAGTATTCGACGCCGTACTACCACTATTAAATACCGCAGCACGCGTACCATTGTGTGGTTTAGTATCGCAATATAACGCAACTAGCTTACCAGAAGGCCCTGACCGTTTAGGTATGCTAATGGGTCAATTGCTTACTAAGCGTATTAAAATGCAAGGCTTTATCATTTTTGATGATTACGGCGACCGTTACGACGAGTTTGCACAAGACATGCAAAAATGGCTAAAAGACGGAAAAATTCAATACCGTGAGCACATGGTAGAAGGCATCGAAAATACAGTAGGCGCGTTCAACGATATGATATGCGGTAAAAACTTTGGTAAAACTGTGGTTAAAATTAATAACCCACTTTAATTTTAAACGGCTTGTAAGGCTAAGCCCTTACAAGCCACAAAAGGACTGACATGATCAAACTACACCATTTAAATAAATCCCGTTCTAAACGTGTAATTTGGCTTTTAGAAGAGCTAAATGTTGACTACGAAATCGTCGCTTACCAGCGCAATAAAGACACTTTCTTAGCCCCTGACGAATTAAAGCATATTCATCAACTTGGTAAGTCACCAGTAATTGAAGACGGCGGCCTAATTATTGCTGAATCAGGCGCTATTACCGATTACCTTATTACTAAATACGGTAACGGTAAATTTGCTCCAAAAGTAGATACCGCTGAATACGTTGACTACCAACAGTGGCTGCACTTTGCAGAAAGCTCAGCAATTTTACCGCTTTTACTTAAAATGTTTGTACTTAAAGACGGCGCTAAAACACAGTTTTTAGAAGGCTATGCCGACGCCGAAACAGCTAAAGTAATTAGCTACTTTAACGACCGCCTTGAAGGTAAACGTTATTTAGTGGGCGATACCCTAACGGGTGCTGACTTTATGATGTCGTTTATTGTTGAAATTGTTAAAAACTCAGGTCAATTAGCGCACTTTAAAAACCTCGTTAAATACGACGAGCAATTACAAAGCCATGAGAAGTTTCATACAGCTAATGAACTAGAAGCAAAGTACGACTAACTACTTTTATATAATATTTTTATATAACACTAAGGGGCATTTAGCCCCTTTTTTATGCCTGTAAATATGCCTGCAAAATAACCCCACCAAAGTTACGCTTGTAAACTAAATTAACAAACAATCCCTTATTGCTAATAAAACTTTAATTAATAAGGCATAATGCTGCTATTATTTTAGAATAATCACTAATAATACAAGCTGCTCTTGCGCGTATTGACTCACACTTGGGATCAACCATGACCATAAACATGCGTTTAACGACCGGTTTTGGCGTAATTTTATCAATGATGCTTATTTTAACCATTATTGGAATTTCGCGCGTTAGCCTCATTAATAATAATATTACCCACATGACCGACGTAAATTCGGTAAAGCAACGTTACGCAATTAACTTTAGAGGCAGCGTACACGACAGAGCAATAGCCGTGCGCGATGTAGTGCTAATTACCGATCAAAGCAGTTTAAGCACCGTGTTAAATAGCATAAAAGAGCTAAACGCATTTTACCAAACCTCAAGCCGCTCTATGGCCGAGCTAATAGGTAATATGAATAGCGAAGAACGCGCTTTAATTAATAAAATAAATCAAATAGAGCAGCGCACTCAGCCTTTTATTCAAGGTGTAATAAACGCTAAAAACGCAGGAAACCTAAACGAAGCTGAGCGCATTTTATTAACCGATGCGCGCCCTGCGTTTACCGAGTGGCTAAATGTTATAAACCAATTTATAAACCTGCAAGAACAAGCAAATCAAGCCACCACTATTGATACTCTCGATATTGCCAGTTCATTTGAAATTTGGATGATTTCGCTCACCGCGCTTGCAGTTTTAATAGGTGCAAGCGTTGCGTATGTTATTAGCCAACTAATCAGAAAGTCTGTAGGCGGCGAGCCACAAGAAGCCGCCGAAGTAATTGCCCTTATTGCCCAAGGCGACTTAAGAGGCGATGTACAGTCGTGTTGCCCAAATAGCATGATGGCTTCTGTAGGGGTGATGCAATCTAAATTAAAAACCATTGTAGATAGCATTATTAACTCATCTGAAGAGCTTTCTACCCACTCTGCAAGCGTAGCGTCTGGCTCGCAGCAAGCACTTAGTGCCGCTGACGCACAAGTTACTTATACAAACTCAGCAGTAAGCAGCCTAGAAGAAATGAGCCGCAGTATTCATGCTGTAGCCGATTCAGTTAGGCAAACAGAAGATAACTCAAAAATAACGGCGCAGTTGTCACAGCAAGGTAGTGTTGCAGTACAAAAAGTTGCCGCCGAAATTGAGCAAATTTCAGTGACCGTAAAAGCCACAGTTACTCAAGTAAACGTGTTGCAAGAACATGTAAAACACATTGGCGATATTTTAAGTGTGATCCGCAGTATTTCCGATCAAACAAACTTACTTGCACTAAATGCGGCAATAGAAGCCGCTAGAGCAGGCGAAACAGGCCGAGGTTTTGCTGTTGTTGCTGACGAAGTAAGGCAACTTGCCCAGCGTACTGGTGATGCAACAGGCGATATCGAAAAGATGATTTTGCAAGTACAAGAAAACACGCAAGCGTCGGTAACTGCTATGGAAACCACAGTACCGCAAGTAGAAAATGGCTTAACACTTACTCACGAAGCAAACGAGCTACTGCATCAAATACAGCAACAAGCCAACGACTCATTAAGTAACGTGCTTGAAATTGTTGAATCAACATCAAACCAAGTAGCCACCGTGGCGCAAATTAGTACCGGCGTAGAAGAAATTGCCAGTATGTCAAAAGAAACCAGCATGTCGCTTAACAGTAACGCGCAAGAAGCAGTTGCATTAGCTGACCTTTCAAACACACTTAAAAAGTATATTAGTTACTTTAAAGTTTAATTGTTTAGCGTTTTACAGTAATTAAAAAGGGGCTTTAAGCCCCTTTGTTGTTTATGTACTTTAATAATAGCGGACTATATACCCGCTAAATCACGCTCGGTAATACACTCACCCGACGCCATTTCAAACTCGCGACATACTAATGGGCGGTTTTCGTAAATAGAGCACATAAGCGTATTACGGTCGAGTGCTTGGCACCAGCCGTCGTCAGCGCGTTTCATTACTTCGCTGCCCCATTTATCGTATTCTATATAGTTAAAAGGCACGCCGGTGTCGGTAACTATGCGCACTTCTAATTGGCAACAACAGGCTTGGCAGTTAGCACAGGTAACTGGCTCTGGGGTAGTAGAAATATTTTCAACGGGAATAACAATATGAGGCATAGTGGCTTACTTTTTTGAATAAGCCACTAGGATACAGTAACTAATTTAACGCGCTAGTAGTTTTGCTTTTATATCGCTGTAACGCATCTGCTCGCACAGCGCAAAACCACTCAGTTGGCGCACTTTATTACGCGCAAATAACGGCACACTCATCCCCGCTAAAAAGCGGCATTGGGTTTCAATACCCACATTATGATTACCTTTGCCCGCCATATGCGCTAAAAACTCATCTACCTTTTGATAAATAAGTTGCTCGTCAATATATGCAGGCTCTATAGAGTATTCAAGCTTAACCGCATGGCCTCTGCATACACTACAATGTCCGCATTGCGCTGGCGCATTTTGATCGTCAAAATAGCGCGCTAAGTTATAGCTTAAGCAACTTTGTAGCTCAAAAAAGCGTACCAGTGCAGCAATACGTTTAATTTCGGCTTGTTCTTTATCGGTAAAGTAATCATGAAGTTGCTGGGCAAGTTCAGGGTTATTTATAACCTCTGCATGCACTTTGTATACTTGAGTAATACGTTTGGTTTCAAGCGTTATTAGGTTTTTTTCGGCTAGGTAATCAAGAGCAGCCACTACGCGTTTTCGATCAACCTGCGCAGCTTGTGTAAGCGAGTCAAAATTTAGCGTGCCCCATATTTTTTTAAAATCGGTGTGGCTAAATATTTGTGTTAAAAATGCTTGGCGTTGCTCGTCAAATTGGCTTAGTAGCTCGTTTTTATCCACCAAAAATTTGTACTTAAAATCGGCGTAGTAAGCATATTGCGGCGTTATTGCGCCTTGCATTTCAAGCTGTACGAGTAAGGTTTTAAGTGCCAGTTGCCTAATATTACTTTCGCTCGATAAGCTATATTCTTGCATTTCCCATTGCTGGTGGCTTTGGCGAATATCGTTAATTACGTATTCAATACCGCTAAGCTCAGGAGTGTCGCCATATACAAAGTTTTCAACCGTATTTAGGCCGTCTAGGTTAGCAAGCGTGAAACAGTTTGATGGATTACCATCGCGCCCTGCTCGGCCAATTTCTTGGCTGTAGTTTTCAATCGATTTTGGTAAATCGTAATGTATAACAAAGCGAATATCCGATTTATCAACGCCCATACCAAAGGCAATGGTTGCCACTACTACGTTAATTTTACCCGCCATAAAGTCATCTTGAATTTGCCAACGTAGCGTATCTTCAAGCCCCGCATGATACGCCACCGCATGCACACCTTGCGCACTTAGCACATTAGCGACTTGTTCTGCGCTTTGCTGCAGCGTTACATACACAATACCAGGGCCACTTTGCGCGCGTACAATGTTAGCAAGCTCGGTGTTTTTATCGGCGGTTTTAACGCTCAGCACACTTAAATCTAAATTAGCGCGGTAAAAGCCCGTTTGCACAATGCACTCAGGCGATATAGCAAATCGCTCTGCCATATCGCGTTTTACTTTTTTAGTGGCCGTTGCAGTAAGTAACAACACTAGAGGAATATTAAGCTCTTCACGGTAACGCGGTAGCTTAAGGTAATCGGGTCTAAAGTTATGGCCCCATTCAGATATACAGTGCGCTTCGTCGACCACTAACATCGAAAGCGCCACTTGGCTTATAAACTCTCTAAAACGCTCATTTTTAAAACGCTCAACCGACACCATTAATACTTTAATTTTACCATTTCGCACATCATTCATTACGGTGCTGCTTTGCATTTGATCTTGGCTCGAATCAAGGCTGGCAGCATAAATACCTTTGCTATTTAAAAAGCTAATTTGATCTTTCATCAATGCAAGCAAAGGCGAAACCACTAATGTTAAATTTGGTAAATGCAACGCAGTTAATTGATAGCACAACGATTTACCCGAGCCGGTCGGAAATATAGCCAACGACGATTGACCATTTAAAAGCTGCTCTATAGTTTGTTGTTGCCCTGTTCTAAACTGGCTAAAACCAAAGTGCTGCTCAAGTGATTGAATTAATGGCGTGGTCATAAATGTCCTTTTCGGTACTACAGCGGCTAATAGAATAGGTTTAAGCGATTATAACTTATATTCAATATTACTTTTTATGTAAAAGTAATATTAAAATTTAGTGCCTTATTTTTCATCAACTAAAGTCGCGTAAAGTGATTGAATCGAATAAGTAATTTCCGTTTTATCTATCGATCCAAAGCCAAAGCGGATATGAGTTGGTGTTTGCTGAGCGTTATTAAAAAAAGTACTCAAAATCGAATCGTTACTCTTAAAATCGGATAAGTCTTTTCCTTTCGTCATTTTAGATATATCAACCCAAATAGCCAATCCACCGGTAGGTATATCAAACGATATCTTGCTACCAAAAATACGCGAAAACTCATTTACGGTATGATCTCTTCTTTGCCTATATTCCCGCCTTACTTTTCTTATATGCCTTTTAACTTCGCCAGCCTCCATTAAGTCAGATACAACATGCTCTGTGATTGTATTTCCTTGCCTATCTATAAGTACTATCTCTTGTGCTGCGCGCTGAATAAACTCGGTACCACAAACGATGTAGCCAAGCCTTAACCCAGGAGCAAACACTTTTGACATAGACCCTATGTGAACAACATTTTCGGAATTAGGTAAACTCGCTAATGGAGGAATGGGGTTAGTTTCGTAATGAAACTCGTGGTCGTAGTCATCTTCTATTATGGTTAAATGGTAGCACTTTGAAAGGCGAAGCAAAGCCAACCTTCGCTCCATTGGTAAACATACTGTGGTTGGGTATTGATGATGAGGTGTAACATATATGCCCGCAATTTTATTATCACGAATTAACTCTTGTAAGTGATCGATATTAAGTCCATCTTTATCTAATTTACACTTCAATACTTTAAAGCCATTTGCTTCAAAAGTAGCTTGAGCAGGTGCATAGCACAGCTCTTCCATAATAATGGCGCCATTTTTTGGATCGAGCACCCTTGAAGCTAAATAAATACCCATTTGGCTTCCTCTAACAATGCATATCTCTTGCTCTGAGCAGTTTATATAGCGATCACTTGAAACCATTTTTTGTATTGACATTCTTAGCTCTAATGCCCCTCTGGGATCTCCATAACCAAGCTTTGATCGTCGGCTTAAATTTACACATATGCGCCTATATGTTCTGGCTAATAACTCATATGGAATTAATCGCGCATCAGGGGTACCGTCATTAGTTGTTGTTATACAGCTTGCCTGCACTAAAGCCTCAATATATAGCTCTTCTGTTAAATCAGAGGGGGCTTTTGTTTTTACAGTGCTACTAACTAATTTATTATCTGCGTCTGACAAAGTTTGTTCTGGTAAAGATTCAGCCACAAAGGTTCCACGCCTAACTTTGCTTTTTAACCACCCCTGCACTTCTAACTCTTCATATACATACTGTACTGTTTTTCGGTTTATATTTAGCTGTTTAGCTAAAGTACGGGTGCCAGGTAACATACTCCCAGGTAGTAACCGTCCATTTTTTATATCATTTACTAAACAGTTCAATAACTTAGAGTGAAGTGTTTTTGCATTATTGCCTTCAAACGAAAATTTAATATCCCAAGGTCTTAACATACGCCCTCGCAGCTGGCCCTATATAAATAACATATCTGGTTCTTATTTTTAATCCAGATTAACGCTACCTTTACGTTAATGTCAAAACATAACCACTGGAGAGATTAGGTGAAAACAGCAAATGCAACTAAACACGCACTCATGCAAATAGCTAAGAAAAACATGAATACCCTTATAGAAGACAGCCAATTTACAGATAGGCAAAAACTGGCTTTAACATGCAGAATTTTATTCGATAAAGGCCATGACTCAGGGCTAGCCGGTCAAATTACCAGCCGTTTACCTATAAGCCAAACATTCTTAACGCAGAGGTTTGGGCTTGGATTTGACGAAATTACCGCTGAAAATTTAATAGAAGTTGATCACGACCTGAAGCCTTTAGAGCTAAATGCAATGGCAAATCCAGCTAATCGTTTTCATACTTGGATATACAAAGAGCATCCTGAGGTAAATTGTATAATCCATACACATCCAACGCACATAGCGGCGCTCTCAATGCTGGAAGTGCCATTAGTGATTTCTCAAATGGATACCTGTGGACTATACAACGACTGTTCATTTGTTGACCACTGGCCAGGTGTCCCTGTTGGTAACGAAGAAGGTGAACTCATCTCAAAAGCTTTGGGTAAAAACAGAGCATTATTTCTAGCTCATCATGGCCAACTAGTTGTAGGAAAAACAATTGAAGAGGCGTGTAACCTTGCCATTTTAATTGAGCGAGCCGCAAAACTACAATTACTTGCTATGGCTGCCGGAACAATTAAACCACTCCCCGAGAATTTAGCACAAGAAGCCCATGATTGGGTCTCAACAGAAAAACGTAACCAAGTGAATTTTGCGTATTACGCACGACAAGCTTTAAAGCACCATAACGACTGCATTTAGGAGTATTAAAATGAATTTATCAGGGATCATAGGTTATCCAATAACACCATTTCATGATAATGGCCAAGGAATAAACTTTAGTAAGTTAAAAACTATTTTAGATACTTTGCTAGAAGCTGAAGTAGATGCCATTGCAGCTTTAGGTAGCGCAGGCGAAGCGGCCTATTTAAGTCAAAGTGAGTGGGAAAACGTCGCAAACTATACAATTAAATATATTGCAGGCAGAGTGCCTGTAATTATAGGTATTGCAGAACTAACAACAGAACAAGCATTAAAGCGTGCTAAATACGCACATGATATCGGCGCAAATGCAATCATGCTTTCACCCTTTTCTTACTACCCTCTTAATGAAGATGAAATATTCACACATTTTAAGCGTGTATCTGATGAAACACCTCTACCCATTATGATTTACAACAACCCAGCTACTTGTAAGGTTGATATGTCACCAGAGTTTATGCTGCATATGGTTAAGAGTATTCCCCATGCAACTATGATCAAAGAGAGTACTGGTGACATACAACGCATGCATAAAATTTACGAGCTATCTAACGGCACAGTGCCATTTTTTAATGGCTGTAATCACTTAGCGCTTGATGCGCTTGCAGCAGGAGCTGCAGGCTGGTGTACCGCAGCGCCTTGTTTAATCGCAAAGAAACCAAAGCAACTATACGAAGCTGTAAAAGCTAATGACAATAACAAAGCAAGAGTTTTATTTTACCAACAATATAACTTTTTAGAATTTATTGTTAAATCAGGTCTTGCTGCCGCAATAAAATCTGGATACGCCTTACAAGGATTTGATGTTGGCGAACCAAGAAAACCTCTATTGCCGTTAAACGAAGAAGCGCAAGCAAAGCTCAAAGGAATGTTACTCAATCTCACAATCATTAATTAATTACCAAGTAAGTACTTAAATAATTTAAGTACTTACTAACTACCTCATATCTTCACCCGCTTAAGCTGTAACACATTATAGTTTTACAGCAATTTAACTGCACAGCTAAACGATAAGAAAGTGAGTATAACTTATATGCCTTTATTCAGCATTTTTTGCTGACATCGGTTTTATTTAGGCGCAAACTAGGCACCATAAAATGAGTAGTAACTACTTGTTGCCAAAATAATTTATTGATACCCAAGTCACCTTAAAAATCTAATAAAAAATACAGATCACTTGGGTATATTATTTTTAAGGGCAACGTTATGAGTATTACAATACCTAAAATCGTCGTTATTGGCGGTGGTGCTGGCGGATTAGAACTTGCAACCCAACTGGGGCATAAGCTAGGAAAAAAGAAACAAGCAGATATACTGTTAATAGACAAAAACCGTACCCACATATGGAAGCCGTTACTGCACGAAGTAGCGACAGGCTCTATTGACCCTGATTTAGATGGCGTTGTGTATTCAGCCCATGCCGCAAAACATCATTATCGTTTTCAACTTGGCACCTTTTGCAATATAGACCAAAGCAATAAAACAATTACTCTCTCCCCACTTAACGACGAGTTAGGCCACACTATTTTACCTGGCCGTACAGTACGTTACGATCACCTTGTTATTGCCATTGGCAGCGTAAGTAACGACTTTAATACCCCTGGTATAAAAGAGCATTGCTACTTTTTAGATTCAAGCCAACAAGCAGAGCGCTTTCAGCACTCATTACTAGATAGCTTTACGCGCCTTCACCAAGACGATAACCAACAGCAATCACTTAATATTGCCATTGTTGGCGGCGGTGCTACGGGTGTTGAGCTTTCAGCTGAGCTTTATCATGTGTCTGAGCTATTAAAGCTGTATGGCTTAACAAATATGTCGTCTAAGCGTTTGCATATTCATTTAATAGAAGCCGGCCCGCGTATTTTACCTGCATTACCAGAGCGTATTGCCGTAAGTGCCAAGCGTGAACTATTAAAACTTGGTGTAAACGTGCGCGAACAAACGCAAGTAAAAGAAGGCACCGCGCAAGGCTTTATCACCAAAGATGAAGAACACATTGATGCCGATATTATGGTGTGGGCGGCAGGCGTAAAAGCACCTGATTTTATTAAAGACTTAGGTATTTTTGAGCTTACTCGCAGCAACCAAATTCAAGTAAACGAGTTTTTACAAAGCACCGTAGACGAAAGCATTTTTGTATTAGGTGATTGCTGCGCATTTACCCAAGCCGACGGCAAGCAAGTACCGCCACGCGCACAATCGGCGCATCAAATGGCGCAGTGCGTCGAAAAAAATCTTATCGCAACATTAAAGCAGCAACCACTACGCGGCTTTAAATACAGCGACCATGGCTCGCTGGTTAACTTATCGAGCTATAGCACCGTGGGTAACTTAATGGGTAACCTAACCAGCAATACCTTTTTTATTGAAGGTAAAATTGCCCGCTTTATGTATATATCTTTATACCGTATGCACCAACGCGCCATACACGGCAGCGCAAAAACCTTTGCATTATGGATAAGCGAAAAAGTGCTGCGTGTAGTGCGCCCTAAAATGAAATTGCACTAATAAATTAAGTACGCTCAGCAAACCACTAAAAAGCTTTAAGAGTTAATAAGTATTATCTCTTAAGGCTTTTTGCACTTTGCGTACCTAAAGTAGTACGATGTGAGAATATTTTAATAACATCAAAGGATTGGCGGTTATGAAAAAGCGACTTCTCGGACTTATAATTATAGCGGCTTTGGCAGTATATCTATTTAAAACCCAGCCTAACACAGCCGCTGTAGAGCAGACCAACGTGGCTGCACCAAATGCCACTGAGCCTAATTTAGTTAATAAAAAGCAGCCCGTAGAAGGCACACCGCTAAGAATAGTCACAGATCTAAAAAAAGATATTCGCCTTTGTAGAGATCAATCACAGCAACAACATATAAAAATAAATAATTTAAACCAATCGCTTGTTTCATTTTTTGTGAGTGAGCTTAAAAAAGGGACGTCGGTCCCCACGCTTTTAAAGTATGCAACCCTATCAGAAATCTATAAGCGTCAATATATTGCCTTTTTAAGAGATGCCATAGTTGCTGAGCAAAAGCAGCAGCTTAATATTACTAGCTCTTTAGACGAATTAGCTAATTGGCAAGGCATTGAGGCAATTAAAGGCTTCACCAATGAAAAAGTAAAAGAAATGATTCAACAGCTTGGAGATAATAAGCATAGCCCTTCAGGACTGACTCTGAGTGTACCCCTTGATGAAAATGTACAAAAAGAAACCCTTTATGCTTTATTAAACAACACTGATACATTTACCACTTACTCTAAAACGTTTATTAAACTTGAGGGCAGTGAAGTTATTTCCCCGGCGACATTGTTTGTGCTTAATGCAAATAAATTTACGCCAAAAGAGTTTGAGCAGGCAATTTCATCTAACCAATTTACAGTTAATGAGTTAGCTACTGCAATTAAAAACAACATTCCTAATGAATATATTTTTGCACTTATGAAGCAGGTGCCTGCACTGGATGCTCTGCCGTTGTACGAAGAAAATTCTGTTTTGTATAACATGGCTGATATTGCCGTAAGCCAGTTTAATTTACCGCTTGTAAAAGCACTACAACAACTAGGCGTAACACCAACCAATCGGCCTGGCTTATTTACTGGTTTAGATGTTGCAATAGTAAACCTGCCTAGAAGTGGTAACTTAACGCCAGCCCCTTTAGATGCAAAGCATACTCAAATGTTGGACTACCTCACAGAGCAGGGCTATAAAGCTCATAGCGGCAATGCTAATGACGACCTAAATGGCAAAGGCGTTTCTTTTGTAAGTGACTTTATTTACCAGCAAGGCGCCTATATTAATGGGCAGGAAAACCCTGAGCAATATGCTTACTTTAGCCCTATTGGTAAAATAGACAACGCCACATTGCCACAAGTAACTGAGCCAGATGATTCTGAAATATCTCAATTTTTACAAGAAATACAACTTAAAAAAGAAGAACTAGATTCATACTCAAGCAATTGTAGTCAACTACCAAAGAAGCTATTTGCAGCCCAAAAGCTCATACAAGATAGAGACGCTTACGCAAAAGTTCGCGAAATTGAAAAAGAATATGGCAGCAACTTTGAAGACGTATTACAAGATATAGACCCTGTTTTAGTTAATTATTGGTGGAACACCCTTGCCAGTCGTACCTCTTCAGATAGAAGCGATAATGTATTTCGTGAGTATTTAGCTAAAAAAGAATTTCAAAAAGCACTTGAATACAGCCAAACAACTCCACTAAACCAAACAGAAACAAACGTGCTATTTATTAGGTTACTTGAAAATCCATATGACTTAGTTCCTATTTGGAATAGCCGAACACTACCCGTCCCTCCAAAGGATTTGGTTAGACTAAGCTGGTTTCCACTAAAAAAATGGCAAGAACTTGCACAACTTGGTTTTGATTTTTCGATTACCGATATACGTGGACGCGACGTTTATATACAAGCTGCATCATCTTCTGTCGAAGTAGTCCAATTTCTAATTGATAATAAAATACCGACTGTTCCCAGTAAACTTGGCGTAGATATACTCGACTTAGCGCTAGAACAAAGCTACACCCAAGGTGAGTTGAGCCCAATGGTCCCTTTAGCGTTACAGCTTGTTGAAAAAATTGAACCAAACCACTTTTCTCGCGTTGCCCGATTAAAAACATTTTATCCTGAAGTTTATCAGCAGTTAGTACAACTTAACCCTGCACTAAAACCCGCTGAGGGCACAGAACTAAATCACTATATTTTTAATAATCACTGATCTACATAACAGGCGAGCCATTACTTGATGAATATTGTCTTTAATTTTTAACATTGTCTGTGTAGAGTATTTAAAACAACTAAGGAAATTGGGTTATGACGGGTAAAACGCTAATTTTTAACTTTGACGGCACAGGAAACGAACCCCGTGATGCAGAGCAATTTAGCTCTGATCATTTTAAAGAAGACTCTAATATTACCAACATTCTAAAACTGCATTTACTACTTGGCGGTAAATTAGAAGACTCCCCAATTACTCCATTTGCTAACCAACTCAGTTTTTATTATCAAGGTATTGGTACCAAAGGCAGCCGCCTTAAACGCATTTTAAACCAAACCCTTGCACCTCGTGGTGACGACGTAGCCAGTATTTTAAATCAAGCGTTAAGCGACTTTAAAGCTCACTACCTAATAGGCGATACCATACTACTAACGGGTTTTAGCCGAGGCGGTGCACTTGCTAGGCGTTTTGCCAAAATCCTAGAGCCTTTAATTGCTGATAATGTTTACGTATGTGTGTTTGATACCGTAGCCTCTATTGGCTTATCAAAAGTAAGTAAAGCCACACGTGGCGCAGAGCATGTTATTTTTGAAAACCACACCATTGCCAACAACATTACTCACGCGCTGCACTGCGTAGCCCTAGACGAAAAACGCCGCGCGTTTGAACCCACACTCATGAACCATCAAAGTAATATTACCGAGCTATGGTTTGCAGGTGCGCATTCAGACATTGGCGGCGGTTACTACCGCGATGGCCTAGCCGATATTAGCTTGCGCTATGCACTTGAGTGGTTAATAGAACAACCGCTTAATATTTCGTTACTCACTAGCCACGATATAGATTACGAAACCCTACTCCCCGATAGCAACTTAGTAGCACAAGATGACGTAACAGTAACGCCCGATCCGCTCGCATTAAGTCATCAACAAAATTACTTTTGGTTTAACCCGTTTTTTAAATTAGTAGATAGGCAGTGCTATATATTAATTGATGACGAAGCCAGCAACCTTGAGCCCTTAGTGCACTACAGCGTAGCCGAACGTATTAATAAGCTAACCAGTTACCGCCCAGAATCGCTTAAAAAGCTGCATTACAAAATTAGCTACAACGACAACACCACGCTCAGTTTTATTGGTTTAAGCCAACATATAGAACTAGCTAATCAAAACATGAGTGTGCTGAGCATTAACCAAAGCCAAGATGTAATGGTATTTGCCTCTGAGCAATACAACGCAACCGGCCTTATGCTAGAGCAAGGCGCCACGTACCGCTTTACCCCATACCCAAATCAATACTGGTTTGACGATGGCATAAAGTGCACGCCATTAGGCTGGAACCGCGATAACGTTCAACTTGGCGTAAAAAAAATCCCGATGGCCGTGCTTGAACCATTTAGACGATTTCCTCGCGCACAATGGTTTTCACTCATTGGTGCTATAAATAAAAACGACGATCACCTTTTTGAAATAGCCAACGGCGCCGACATTAAAGTGGATAAATCAGGCGAGTTTTGCCCATTTGCAAACGACTTAAGCCGCTTTTATGGCGCTAATGCAGGTAAAATAAAAGTGAAAGTAACGCGGTTGGAATAAGAGGAAACCGAAACTTTTAAATTGTAGGTGCGATTTTACATCGCGCTTTGCCCTTTAGTAACGGCTCATAACTCCCAATCAACACTGCAAAGCCCGCCTAAACACCTGTAGGCGCAAAGCTTGCTCGCGCGAAAAGCGAAGCTTTTAAATGGTAGGTGCGATTTTACATCGCGCTTTGCCCTCTAGTAACTAGATCATTACCCCAATCAACTCTGCAAAGCTCACCTAAACACCTATTCGCCTCACATGGTGAGGCGAATAGCAGAGTTAATTGCCTCATTACTTTTAAGCGCTACATAGAACAATAATTCACTTTTCTGTGGTAAAAAATGTATTTTTAAGCGAGGTATAAAACCTCACCTACATCATTGCAAACACCACTCTCAACAAAAGCGTAGGTGCAATTTTATATCGCGCTTTGGCTTTTAAATAAGGCCAAGCTCAACACCTGTAGGCGCAAAGCTTGCTCGCGCGAAAAGCGTAGCTTTTAAATTGTAAGCCGGAATTTATCTCGCGCTTTTAATTTTAATTTGTAAATATCGCGTTGATGCTGACAACCAAAATATGAATTACTTACTCAAAATGCGTGTATTTATTTTCTAATATTTAAATAAATGCATCCATATTTGGTAGTTGTATTATTTGCTCACTCAGCTTATTTGCAGCTTTATTAATTATTTTTATGCACAAATCAATGTGTGCTAATTCAGCAGAAGATAAGTTATTTTTAACAGCAGAAACTTTAGCCGTATCAATTGCGGCTAATACAGAATCAACGGTTTGACTCATAAGTAGTTGCATCCGTGGTAGTGAAATAGCAAATTCATCAGCAAAATCAGCTAACATGTAAGCTGTAATCTCATTAGTAAAATTGCCCGCACTTTGCGAATTATGCTCCCCCACTGACATAGCATAACACCTTGATATTTTAGGCTGTAAATAGCCCATATCACGGTCAATGCTTCCCTGCTCAATAATAGCCTCTATATTTACCAAGTCGTAAAACGGCGTAAGCTCTAAACCATTTTTACCAACAAAAAAACTAATGTTTTTGCCATGAGCATCGTAATTACGTACTAAAATATTAAATGTCATCCAACGAATAAGCTGAGCCTCATACGCTTGTACATTCGTTGTTTTAACACTAAAGAGTTTTGCAAAAGAAACGCCATCTCGAATATAAATACCATCCCCATCATCACCATGCTGACGCTCATATTTATAAGAAGGAGGTAAATTAGTGGCTTGGCAACCATCAATAATATGACGACGTAATACACGGTTTTGATCTTGTGTAACGCGCCTATCAAAGCGATCTATTACAAATACTCTTACATCTGCGTAAGTACGCAACTCAACATGGGGAACATTGAGCCCCGACTCTTTTGCCAAAAGCATGGTAAAAAGTTCATTTACTGCAATGAAAGGAGCGGTACCTGTTTCAAATTTAAAAATTTTATTAGAACATAGCTCCCCTTCACCAAATCCTAATTTACTATCGATTTCGAGTAGGTTTAGTTTGTCTTGAACGCCAGCAACAGAGAGCCGAGTTCGGCCATCCCAATGAGTAATTGGCTCGCCAACTTGTACAAAGCGTTTAAGTTTTTGGCTTAGCTCGTCACTAGTTACTTCACGAAAAGATGTTTGCTTTAAAGTACTGTTACTTGCTCTAAACGACAAAGCGCCTGACGTTTCCTCGCCAATTACTTTAATCAAACCAAACGTATTATTTTTAGAGATAGTAGTACTACTTATAATCTCATCAAGACCTTTGCCCTCGGGTAATAAGTTTTGTAAATAATTACGCACATCACGTGAGTCAAAATCACCATTGAGCGGTAAGTGTGGTGAAATAGCAAACCCCTTATTAATCCACTCAGGTTCATAGGTAAATGCAATATCATTTTCAGAGCCTATATCAAGGGCTATCGCACCTATCTTCTGCGTATGCCCAATAAATACATCCAAGCTGTTTTTTTTAATACCACTGCTCATCGCTCACCTCTTCGTTGTTATTGTGGTGCGACTCGTCATCACTGACAAGGCTAAACGACAACCCCAAGTATTCCATCACTTTGAGTACATTAAAAAACTGCACATTCACATCACCTTTTTCTATTTTTATCAGCGTAGGCTTTGAAATATTAAGTGCTTGCGATACATCAACCAGCGTAAGCTTCATGCCTGTTCGCTTTGAAGTAATCGCTTTAGCGAGTCGCACCGACGAAAACGGCTTTGATAGATCAGGCATTTCAGTGCGTTTAACAACTCTTCCAAGTGTTTTTTTTGCTGGTAATTCACTCATTAAAGGTCAACTATAGTTTACTTATACAATTTATTTTAGGGTAGCCTACCCAAAAGTCAAATATAACTTACTTTTAAGTTTGAACGTATATTTACTGCCTATAAGTAAACCGTAATTTATTTATAGGTAGTAAAATAAAACCCAACTCCATAAGTAAAATATAGGTTACTTATGGAAAGTTAATGACATTTTGAGCTTAATAGCCAAGCTCAACACCTGTAGGCGCCCAGCTTGCTCGCGCTAAAAGCGCAGCTTTTAAATTTTTACCTTATTTAAAATATATGCGCTTTTAAAGGCTTTTTTAACCGCTGGGAATATTCACGATTAAGATTAGGAAATTGCTTATACATCATCGTTTTTAATTGCTTTTCAGATAGCTTATTACAGAGAAATTCTTGCTCAGCAAGCATTATATTATTAAGTAACGATCGCCCTGCTTGAGTATCCATTAAAAAGTAAATTGCAGCCCAACTGCTTGCATACAACTTACTGGTATCACCTTTTTTCCACGAGTCATCCAAACCCACTAACGAACCAATTGAAAATACACTTTCAGTAATATTGTTATTTTTCGTCCATGAACTATTCGGCTCAACAATAGCTGTTTGCATATTATTTTTAGTAAGCTCAAAGTATTCAGCAAATCCCTCATTAAACCATCTCGGGGTGTAACCTAAAACCGCTTTATTAATGGCGTGCACTGCCTCATGTACCGCAGTTCGCATTGCACTGTGTGCATTATCATAATGAATAAAAGCAGAATTACTCGCGTGAAAATACATACCCGCAGTGTTTGTAGGGTCAGCACTGCGTTGCTTAATTGCGGCCTCATAAGCGCGGCGCGTAGGCAATACCGTTAAATTCAGCTTTACCTTTTTAAGTGCATGCACGCCAATAATCTGTCCATATACTTTAAATACAGTATTGAGTTTTATGCGTAACTCTTGGTTAAATGACGAAGGTAAATTGGGCGTATTTAAAGAGAGGTCAAAGTAATCTAACGGTTCAATAAAACCTGTATCGTAAGTTGCTACCGCAAAATCCGGTTTTTTATCACTAAAATGCGGAACACCGTCACTGTCTGTCCACGTAAATATATCGCCATTACGTTTATATTTAACCTTACCCAACGACACATCCACGCAGCGCGTATTGTTAGCTTGCGATAAATGATTATCGGCAGATATTGATACATTTTGTAAAGTAGCCGTGCTTACATTTTTGAGCTGTTTAGTCGCTAACGGTTCAGTAGCTAACTGCGACGATAAACTACTATAAATTCGTTTAACTTCACCTATAGGATCGTGATAATTAAATACTCGCCCAGTAAAATGATTAGCAATGAGCGCCGATGCAATTAGCAGCACAAAAAATACAAACACCACGCGCAATTTTGTTTTAAACATCTTTATTGGCGCCCTTGCCACTGTGCTTCAAACAACTCTTTTTGCTGACCCCGATACTCGCTACACCATACAAAGTCGGCCGACTCCATCCCTTTTTTGCGGCAACGTTTAGGCAACTTATAAAACTTCGACCAAGCATCAAGCTTAGCGGCATCTTTATAGCTATCGCTGTGCAAAGACATGTTTGACACTTTTTGATTGAGTAACCAATTGCTATTAGGCGTACGAGTTGCGGTAGAAGAAGTAGCCTGATAAGCACTACCACTCTTTTTAGGCTTACTGCAGTGATTAGCAAGTAAGGTAAATAGCTCTTTATCGCGTGCAGTTAAACGCTCACCTTCTTTATTACTGTAGCCACTTCTAAATTGAGAGCGAATAGCTTCGCGCTGCTTTTTAATGCTATCGCATTGGGCTTGCGTGTAAGCCTCACCAGCTTGAGGAAAAGTTGTAAATACACAAATAAATACCAGTAAAATCCATTTAATCATTATTCATTCCCTGAATTAAAACTTTAAAAGAGTGTACCTATAAATGTGAAAAAACACATCAACATTACTAATCCAAAAAGCAAAATTAAAGGTATGGGTGGGAGTTCACCTTGTGCCTTAGTTTTTACAAAGCACCCGCGAGGTATAAAACCTCACCTACATCAATACAAACAACACTCTCAACAAAACCGTAGGCGGGAGTTTATCTCGCGCTTTCTCTTTAGTAACTAGCTCATTACCTCAATCAACAAAAAAAGCTCACCCAAACACCAGTAGGCGCTCAGCTTGCTCGCGCGAAAAGCGTAGCTTTTAAAATAATTTACAAATATCGCGTTGGCGATGGCAACCAAGGGGCGGTCTTCTTCAAATAAGCTCTGCTGCTAATAATTCATCCCTGAAATCGGGTTCCTGTCAGCATCCATGCTTCCACTTCCTCAAGCTGCAAAGCTACGCTTTGGTCATTCATCACCCACGGCGCCCCGAGGATCACACTATTTCCTCAATTTAAATTAAAGATATGAACGTAACTAGCGTAGATAGGCCATCCATGGCCAAGCTACGCTTTTAACAGCATTGCCTAAAGGGATTTAGGTACTTGGAATTTGTCGGGAACAAAATTCCGCCATGCTGTTAATTACTCATCATTAATTCAATTTCAGGTGTGATCATGGGGAGAGCTATTAACCTCGGCGTTTGAGTTTACTGAAGGCGTTAAACTTGCTGACGCAAAAAGAGCTATCGTTTGTACTTATCTATTTAGTATGATTTATATCTAATACCAAAGAGGATAACTATATCGGTCAAAAGCCCTTGCTGATTAAGTTTCCAATATCTATAGAAAGGCATCATTACATGAATATAAATAAAGATTTATTAGGCGTAATATCTACATCAAAAGGAGCGGCTTCAATTGTTAAACGCAAACTTGACAAAAAGGGCATAAACTCAAGCACCGCCGCCCATAAAATAGGTGTTAATCCATCAACGCTAAGTCGTTTTTTTAATGGTTCTGACTTAAGCATTAGCTTAGCGGCTAAATTGAGCCATCATTTTGGCTTTGATGTAGAAACACTCTTCAACTTAGAAGCTCAAAAAAAAGCACATGCAGCAAAAAAATTAAACATCGATTAAATTTATACGACTCAAAAAGCGTGAAGTAGCCAGGACTTTCCTATGGCCAAAAACGCTTATTTACAGAACTAAAGCAAAATTATCGATATACGAAGAGTTATTTATATAATTTGAGTGGCTTAAATGGAAAATAAAAAGGGAAATGGCTTTCAAGTAAAGAAGCCCTAAAACATCTAAAAATAACAGACTGCGAGTTAATGCATCGACGTGAACGTGGTGAGCTTAAGTTTGAAAAGCTCGGTCGTACGTACTTTTATTTTTCAATAATCAAGGATGAACAAGTGATATTTCACAGCTTACTACAAGATATGCAAGCCAAAGAGCAAAAAGTGTCTCTTCCTCAAGGCTTTCAAAAGTATTTAAGTGCCAATAATTTAAAAGCAAATACTGCAACTGGTATTTATGTCGGAACGATTACAACAACAGCTTTAAGTTCTTTACTTATGTTAACTCCTTATGGATGGTTTATTGCTATAGGTGTAAGGTTATATGTCGGTTTTACAGCAAGTATTAAAATGAATAATTTTATGAAACAAACCTCTGAAAACATATACGACAGAAAACCTATATTTGAAGGGGTATTTTAGATGCCCGCAGCTCATTTTGCTGGATATGCTCTTATCGTATTTATGATAGGTACCTTTGCCTCTGGCATATTGTTTTCAAGAATTTCTGTTAAACATATTAATAAAAATATGGAAAAAGATGGTGTGCTTCCCCCCAGTTGGGATAAAGGCATTGGCGCTAGTGTGTCATTTTATATATTTTCGATGTTTTTTGAACGCTCCCGCATACCAACTCCGATGTTTGATGGTCGTCTTGTAGCCAAATATGCACGTCCCGTTGATAAAACAATAGGCATGATCCACTTAATTTCAGTTACAGGGATGATGCTGTGTCTGTGTATTGTTTCTTATTTTTCTGACTAGTTACACATTAATGCATACCCATAATGTAATAAGCGAACCTCTTAAACGCCAACAAGTATTGCGTCTACAAGGTATAAACACAGCTATTTATTCAAGGTTGATGATTCACCGTAGGCGCTCAGCTTGCTCGCGCGAAAAGCGTAGCTTTTAAAATAATTTACAAATATCGCATTGGCGATAGCAACCAAGGGGCGGTTTTCTTCAAATAAGCTCTGCTGCTAATAATTCATCCCTGAAATCGGGTTCCTGTCAGCATCCATGCTTCCACTTCCTCAAGCTGCAAAGCTACGCTTTGGTCATTCGTCACCCACGGCGCCCCGAGGATCACATTATTTCCTCAATTTAAATTAAAGATATGAACGTAACTAGCGTAGATAGGCCATCCATGGCCAAGCTACGCTTTTAACAGCATCCATGCTGTTAATTACTCATCATGAATTTAGGGTATGATCACGGGGGAACTTTCTTAGCAGCGTTCTTAAAATTTGCAGTAGGCGCTCAGCTTGCTCGCGCGAAAAGCGTAGCTTTTAAAATAATTTACAAATATCGCATTGGCGATTTCAACTAAGGGGCGCATACCGCCGTCCGCCCCTTGGAACCCCACGGCGCCCCTCAATTTCACTTATCTTTAAACACTAAATTAATATGAACGTAAACGCGATGAAAGCACATCCATGTGCAAGCATCGCTTTCCTCGAATCCATGCGAGGTAATTACTCATTAATTATGTGTTTGCAGGTGAAGTTGAAGGGGAGAATTGTCTTAGCTACAGTGCTAACAATTAACTAAATCAACATCACAACTTTAACTGTTCCAACTTTTCAACTATTTCAGTAATAGGTAATGACTCTGTCATATGACCCCATGAAACTCTTATTGCACCGGCAATACGTTTTTCATCCAATTGCATTGCAGTTAAAACATGTGAAGGTGTGTAACTTGATGATGTACACGCAGAGCCATTAGATACAGCCGCGATCCCTTTTAACATAACCATTGCCGCCTCAGAGTTAATACCTGGGACGGAAAAGTTAAGCACAAAGGGTGATGTATTCTCACCGTTGTATTGCGCATCAAGAGTATTTAAAGCTGCGATCAATTCATCTTTTAATTTTTGTGCATGCTTTTGCCATGTTAAAGCATTTTTTTGTGCTATTTCACAAGCTAAACCAAAACCTGCAATTAGTGGTACCGCTAAGGTTCCTGGTCGTAGCCCTTTTTCTTGCCCACCACCAAACATAATTGGTTTTAAGGGAGGTTTTATAAAGCCGCGCTTACGCATAACTAATGCACCAACGCCTTTAGGAGCATAAACTTTATGTCCGCTTGTGCTAATTAAATCAATGCGTTTATTTTTTAAATCGTCGCTCAACTTTCCAAAACTTTGAGCTGCATCGATATGTAAAAATGCTGAATGTAACTCAAGTACATCGCAAATATCAGTAATAGACTGTATAGAGCCTGTTTCGTTATTCACATGCATAATCGAAACAAGTAGCGTATCTTCTCGCAATAACTGTTTGAGTTTATCGGAGTCAACAACACCACTCTCATCAACTTCTAAAAAGCTAACTTCAAAGCCATTTTTAACTAAATACTCAATAGGCTCCAATACAGCTTTATGTTCAATTCGAGTGGTAATTATATGCTTTTTAGATTCTTGCTCACCGAATTCACGTAACCCTAGAATCGCAATGTTATTACTCTCGGTTGCGCCACTAGTAAAAATAACTTCCGATTTATCAGCATCCACAACTTCAGCTACTTGTTTACGTGCTTTTTCTACAGATTTTTTAGCATTAGCACCAAACTCATGAGTACGACTACCCGCATTTCCGTATTCTTCTAAAAACATTTTTCTAACTAAATCAGCAACCTCATTAAGCACCGGTGCCGTGGCATTCATATCTAAATAAGTTGTCATTTTATCCTCAAAATAAACTCTTACACTAAGCAAGACAGGCCTAACATTTTCATGTAAAATCTCCGCCCTAAAGTTCGTACGAACAAAGCAATAAATTCACGAACAAATTTAACTATAACTTATTTGTAAAATACTATGAACCAAATCGTGTCAGGAACTTCATTCCCAGCTATTAAAGGAATGCAAGCAAAAACAGAATATTACATTGTAATGTGCCCACTAAAAAGGCTTAGTAAAATATTTACTTTAGATGAAGGTCAATTACCTGTAAATCAGCGTGCTCAACGAATAATAAACGAAGAGCGCATTCCTGATATCGCAAATTATATTTTAGATAGTAGAGATAATTATGTTTTTTCAGCACTTACCGCATGTATCGACGGTTTAAGTGAGTTTGTAGGTATTGGCGAATCAAAGCATGAGCAAAAAATTGGTACTTTAGTTATCGATGAAGATGCCGAAATCTATATTACCGATGGTCAACACCGTAATGCTGCAATCTTAGAGGCCTTGAAAGCAGACCCAACTCTTGCCGACGAAACTATTTCAGTCGTGTTTTTTACAAATAAATCACTAGAAGAACGACAACGTATTTTTAAAGATTTAAATTTATACCCAGTAAAAACTGATAGCTCTTTGAGTATCACCTACGACGATAAGCCAGATGCAATTCTTTCTAAAACTATAATATTTAGAAGTGAGCAATTCACAAAGCTTGTACACATGGAAAAAAGTAATTTAGGTCCACGCTCTAGAAAATTAATAAGTCATAGCGCTGTAAACAAAGCTAGCAAGTACTTACTAGGCACAATAACAAAAAATAATTATGAGTCTTTAATTCCAATAGCTTTTGAGTTTTGGCACGAAGTGCTTAAAAACATGCCTGCTTGGCAATTAATTTGCGACGATAAAGCGTCTGGTGGTGAGTTGCGTGACGAATCAATTCACGCACACGCAGTAACATTTCATGCCCTGGGTTTATTAGGATTTTACCTACTGAATAACGAGCCCAAATGGCAAAGTAAACTAAAAGGGCTTCAAAAAATAAATTGGAGCCGTAACAGCATAAATTGGTCTGGCCGCTGCGTCATAAATAACTCCATGACAAATAATCGAAAAGCAGCTGAGCTAACTTGTATACAGATTAAATCGCATTTAAACATTCCACTTACCGATAAAGAACAATTGGTAGAAAAAACATTTAAAGAGGCACGAAATGGCTACTGATAGCGTAGTACAGTTCCATTCTGCATTTAACCAAGATGGATTAAAAAATACTATAGAGCAAAGCATTAAACATATAAAAATGCTTTATCAAAGTGATTCTATTCCATGGGTAATTGGCTACAGTGGCGGCAAAGATTCAACTGCTATACTGCAGTTGATTTGGTATGCCCTACAAGAGCTAGCTCAAGAAGGTAAATGCGAAAAAAAAGTACATGTAATAAGCACCGATACTCTAGTAGAAAACCCAATTGTTGCTATGTGGGTAGGAAAGTCGCTAGAGCGAATGAAAGAACAAGCCGATGCACAAGGCTTGCCTATAGTTCCTCACCGCCTTACACCTGCGGTAAAAGACCGCTTTTGGGTTAACTTAATCGGTAAGGGTTACCCTGCTCCTCGTTACAAATTTAGATGGTGTACAGACCGCCTAAAAATATCGCCATCGAATACATTTATTCAAAACATGGCTGATAAAAATGGCGAAGCTATTTTAGTACTTGGTACGCGTAAAGCCGAAAGTACAGCACGTGCTGCAAGTATGGAGCGCTTTGAAAGCTCGACCACCAATACACGAAAAGCGCTTGGCTTGACCGAAAACGGTTCACTTGAGCGAGTTTGGGTTTATACACCTATTGCTAGCTGGAGTAACGATGATGTGTGGGTGTACTTAAATAGTGTAGATAACCCGTGGAATTTCCCAAATCACGATTTAATGGGCATGTATCAGGGTGCAACTGAAGGCGGTGAATGCCCGCTTGTAGTGGATAAATCGACACAAAGCTGTGGTGATAGCCGTTTTGGTTGTTACGTTTGTACAATGGTATCTGAAGATAAATCAATGAATGCCATGATTGCCAACGACGATGAAAAAGAGTGGATGTATCCACTTGTAGCGCTTCGTAACGAAATTGAAGTTAACGACTCTAACCGCGCTAAAAAAATTGAAAAACTAACACGAGATAAAGCTAATCGCGATTTCAGACGTATGAATGGCAATCTAACTGTGCATATATCTAAACATGGCGCCGATTTAGTACCAGGTCCTTACATACAAAAATTTAGAGAACACTTACTTGGCAAAGTTTTAGAAGCACAGCTAGCAGTGCAACAACTTGGGCCTGATGAAGTAAAAAACTTGGAGCTTTTACCATTAGAAGATCTTGAAGAAATACGCCGAATTTGGCTTGAAGAAAAGCACGAAGCTGAAGATAGCGTGCCTAAAATTTACCAAAATGTATTCAAAAAGCCTTACCCTGGCAAGCAACGCGCACACCATCCTATTCTTAATTTAGACGTACTTAGTAAATTAAAAGCGCATTGCCAAGAACAAGGCGACGAAGATGGTTTGTTATATCAACAAATGCGTGCGGTTATGAGTATTGCTAACAAACATAAAAACCAACTGCGTAGAGCAAAACTATCTGATGAGCTCACACAGAGTTTAGATAAAGGCGCATTTAACAATTTATTTGAAGCAAAACAGTTTGCACTTGAACGTGAACGTAACCGCTTACAAATACAACTGAGTAATTCTCCTAATTTAACTGAAGATGATAAAGCTGCAATTCAAGAAAAAATCATCATGGTAACTAAATCGATTAAAGAACAAGGCTACAGCTCACTGCTTATCGATTTTGAAGAGGTACACGATGATAATTAAACAACTTACCCTTGAGAACTTTGGTATTTATCAAGGGCGACACGAAGTCGATTTAACCACAGCAAAAGATAAACCTATTATTTTATTTGGTGGTTTAAACGGCGGTGGTAAAACAACTTTTTTAGATGCATTGCAACTCGTGCTTTATGGTAAACATGCAAAGTGTTCTAACCGTGGGCATCAGTCTTATAGCAGCTTTTTAAGTAGCACCAAAAATCGCTATGTTGGCGATCACGATACCGTTGAAATTTCACTTACTTTTACGCACACAACCGATACCACAACCAAAGAGTTTGTTGTTGTACGTAATTGGAAAACCAATACAAAAGACGTTAAAGACAAAGTAACGGTTTACTGTAATAAAGAAGAAGACAGCCACTTAAGCCAATACTGGGATGAGTTTGTAAATGAATTTATTCCACTTAGCCTGTCTGACTTATTCTTTTTTGATGGCGAGAAAATCGAAAACCTAGCACATCCAGACAGAAGCGCCGATTTAATAAAAACAGGTATTGAAAACTTACTTGGGCTAGACCTTCTTTCACAGCTGCATATTGATTTAAACAACGTTGAGCGCAAACGTAAAAGCGAGAACTTAGAAAGCAGCGTTATTGCCAAGGTTGAAGCGCTAGAGGCTGAAATTGGCGACCAATCAACACTTGTTTCAAATCTTAAAACAGAAATAGCAGTTATCGAAAAACGCGCGAGCGATACTAATTTAAACATTAATAAAGCCCGCCAAAAAGTACGCTCTGCAGGCGCTCATTTAATTGAAGAGCGCGACACTATAAAGTTTGAACTCGGCGCGATTGAAGAAAAGCTCAAAGCCAATTTAGCCGAGCGCGTAAAACTAGACGCAGGATGCGGTCCGCTTGGTTTAATACCTAATTTAATAACAAGTACAAAAGCACAAATAAAAAAAGAAGAGCAAGCAGTACAAGCTAATGTTGTTCAAAGTGCTATAGCGGAATACGAAACCACAATTATACAAACGCTAATAAACGAAAATGTGCCACAAAGCGCACTTAAAGCGCTTAACAGTAAAATGGCTACCTTAGCTCAAGAACGCCAAGAGCTAGCAAGTACAGCGTGCTACATTGGCAGTAACGCTGCCATTTTTAATAGCCTTGATGAAAAAATTACGCAAGATAAGTTAGAGCGTTCAAACTTACTAAAAGCTCGCGAAGAACTCCTAGAGCAGCAAGCATTGTTTGATAAAAAATTAGAGTCGATCCCTGATTACGAAACTGTGCAACATTTATTGAGTGAACTCGCAGGGCTTGAAGCCGAGCTAAAAAACGACTTTGTTTTAATTAAGCAAAAGAAGCAGTTGTTACAGCAGGCACAAGCGCGCGACGAAGTGCTAAACACTCGCTACGCAAACTTGCTAACTCAGCAAAGCAAAGATACGTTCGAGCAAAAGCGCTCAATTCAAGTGGCTGAACACATTGGTAAACTTAAAAATACCATGAAGTCATTTGCAGATGAGTTAATACGTGAAAATGTAACAGGGCTTGAAGAGCACATTGCCGCTAAGTTTTTTGACCTTTCCCGTAAAAACAACTTAATTACCGGCGTTAAAATTTGCCCAGATTCGTTCAAGCTTACGTTACTCGATACCAATAAAAACCCTATGTCGCCAAGTCGATTATCAGCTGGTGAAAGGCAGTTACTTGCTATCGCTATTTTATGGGGGCTTGCTGAAGCATCAGGCAAAGAAATTCCAACCGTGATCGATACGCCACTAGGGCGCTTAGACGGTAAACACCGTACTAAGCTTATTAATAACTACTTTCCTAAAGCGTCAAGCCAAGTGATTTTACTATCGACAGACGAAGAAATAACAGGGCAATACTACACGAAATTAAAGCCTGCTATTTGCCGTGAATATCACATTAGTTACAACGAGCAAGAACAAACCTCAACCTTTACTGAGGGATACTTTTAATGAATACCACACTCCATACAATTGACTCTATTAAGCTCTCTGAAAAACAAAAACAGCAACTCGTGCGCCTTAAAAGTAAAACAGGTATAGAGAACTGGAACGTACTGTGCCGCTGGGCGCTTTGTATGTCGCTCGCAGAAGATTCAATACCACCTGTTGAAGATATTTCATCAGACAGTAACGTAGAAATGAGCTGGAAGGTATTTGCTGGTGAATATGCTGATGTTTATTTAGCAGTGCTACGAGAAGCCTATCAAAAACAAAGTGCACACCTTGAAGGCGTGCACTTTAGTGATTTTGTTAAGTTGCATTTGAATAGGGGGATTAGTTTTTCACTAAAGTTTACCCAATTATAAATATAAAGGATTATAAATGAACGAAAGAAGCGATATTGAATTTCCAGTTTGGCGTAAAAAAGTTGACAACAGTTTCTTAAACGAAAAAGTTACACCTATTCCAAAGTGGCTGTGGTCAATATGGAAAATTGAAGATAAATTCCAGACTGTTAATACAATTAAAGATCAAACCTCTGAGGTAGACATTACTTTCGCCGGGAAGACTTATAAAGGCAATGTGTTTTTTTCTAGCAGAGCTAGCGGAAAGATGTGTCGTTTCTCTTTTGAACAGAAGCTACATTCCATTTTAAAAGAGCAATTTTTAATGTCCTACATGCGCTCTTTAGAAGGGAAAATAAGAAAAACTGTAGGTAGTAAATCAGATATTGAAAAAGAAATTCCATTTTGGGAGTTTTTAGATATTGAATTTAATGCCGAAAGTAAATTATTCAAATTTACATGTCACTATAATCAACAGCCTATATTCCCTGAATTATTTAAGCAGCTAGTTTCATCACCTGCAATCAAGGCTGTTGATGATTTTATGAATAAAAAAGAAGCAAATCGAATTTATAAACAAAACTGGAAGCCACGTTCTGAGTATAAAAACGAGGTTGGCGCTGAAAACGTTATCTACACACTGATAGATACAGAAAATAAATTAATTTATATTGGTGAAGCAAAAAAGCTCATTGCAAGATTTGACAGCAATAGCCACACGGTTATCCCAAAATGGAATTTCTACAAATATAATGTTTTACCGAAATCGCTTGAGGATTACAGATTAACACTAGAGAGGATGGCTATTAGAGACATGGCAAACTTTTTAGAAAATGAAGCTGACATCCCTAAAATAGAGATCTCAGCTTATAAGTTAGTAAATAGAAAGATTGATAAATAAGGAAACTTGCAAGTAAATGAATTAATCAAAGTGCATATATTTAAAGATATGCGCCTTGGTAATTCCGTAAAATTATATTCAAATAGATGAGTTAGCTTTCAGCTGACTAAAATTTTACTTTTAGAATAAGGACTCTATTTTATCTCGTACCTTATCTGTTTTTTTTCTTATTGCCTCATAATTGAACCCTCTTGGTGCTGTACGAGTAGTACTTGAAATAACACTAAAACCTACCTTTTTTATGAAAGGGTTACAATCAAAACTATTATGCAAGGACTTTTCTATAGCTTGTAGTTCTTTCTGCCCATTAATAAACTCATCTTCCAAAGTAAGTGATATGATTTTTATATGTTGAACTTTGTAATCAAATTCCGGGATCACTTTTTTTATAGCACCAACAAACGAGCCTTTTTTAGAAAAATGGTTGCTCCATCGCTCAAAAGGGAAGTCTTCAGTAATACCTATATACATAAAGTTTTCAAAAAAAAGACAATAAACCGTTGCCATCCCCTTTTTCCAAGTAACAGAAGAACTACATTTAATCATCTTTCAATATATCTTGATTGCTTAATGCCCATGTTTCTAATTGATGAGAAAAAACTTTTTTAAACTTTTCTAAGATGTTTTTTATAATAATTAACTCTTCCTCAGGTTTAATTTTATCATCTAGCCCTAAGTTAAAGTTTTTCAGTGTATTATTTTCAGCCGATGCTAAGGAATAAGCCATAGCCTCTAATGCTTGCCTTTCCCAAGAACTACTACCTAAATTAGCCATAATAAGATGATAGAAATCATGGTTTTTATTCACAATCGAAAATGAACCGTGGTCTATATCCAACCCTGCATCCCAGAACCTATTGCCTTTAACCTTAGATGAATAGACTATTCTTTTAAATACATCCGAATCATGTAAATCATCTTCACTGGAATTTTCATTTGCAGGAGCTTTAACTTTAGATTCAGATACTATCTTTTCTCGACGCGCATTAGCTTTTACAAGATCTATTGTCCCCGTATCGTCATCAGGATCTTCTTCACTGAAGCTTTCATTTCTTTCATTAAATTTACTTCCTTCAGGAGAGTTCTCATCGTTATCTGTTATAGACTTACACTTAGCGAAGACTTCTTTGTGAGTTGACTTCGGTATTTCTAATAATCTCTGCAATGTATTTAGAAATGACTCAGGTAAAACAAAGTGTTGCTTTGAAACATCTACATGCAATGCTTCATCGTGAGCTGTTTCAACCTCTATTTTAACTCTTAACCCCAAATAATCACGTCCAACAATACCGTCTAAGCTGTGCCCCCAGCTAATTAATCTCCCATTTCGATAAATAAATGCTCCTTTTCTATCTCTACCAACTTTATAACCTTTTAATCTTTTTCTATCTTCTGTATCTAAACTGCTAACTGATGACATTTTATCCTGGGGAAAAGTACATGCTTTTATAATTATTGGAGGTGTGTTTTCTGGTAGTTCTGGAAGCTTCACTTTTTCATTTAAAACTTTTATTGGTCTAGTTCCACAATATTTGTCATTTACAAATGAGCTAATAGAATCCCCCCAATGAAGAATATCTATTGGTTCTATCACTTTTAATTTATTAGAGTAATCTAAAAAGATATTTAAACCTTTTTTTAAGTAGTCAAAATATATGACTCCCATTTGTTCTTCTAACTTGTTTTTAGTTTTAGTTATTGAGTCATGATGCGGGACTGTATTTGTAATATGTACAACAGTTCCAGATTGATAATCATCTAATAAATTAGGAGAAAGCTGCTCTGAAGCATCACTAATTTCTCCTTTATAAACCCCAAAACCATCACTTTTGACCTTTTCACGGTCAAGTGTATAGGCCTTACTTAAAACTCCACTTTTTTTGCTGTAAACAATAATTTTTTGACCCAGCGATAATCCCGCAGATTTTAACCCGAACCCATATTTAGATAATGAGTTTTTTCCATATGTTACAGGAGAGCCTATAGTTAGACCCTTTTCAATATCGCGATTCGACATACCTTTACCATCGTCAATAATGGTATATGACAAGACATTATTTTTATTAGAAAGTGTTTTACCATCTTTTTTGTTCAGGACAATTTTTATATTTTTTGCTCTTGCAGTTACAGAATTGTCGCATATATCTAGAAGAGCCGGTGCGGGGCTGTAACCTATCTTCGATATTGCATCACAAACTCTGTCTTCTTCTATTTCTAATTTTATAAACTCTGACATAATATATTTCCTAAAACTTGATTTTTAAAAGTTAACTCTTGCACATTGAACCCTAACCAACTTACCCTCTGATTTAAGATAAGCATCCCCTTTACCATTAAGTACTTCTGCACCTTGTTCATCGAGAATCACACGGCTTTCCGTACCATTTTTAACTTGTAAAGCTAACTGCGCGGGAAGGTTAGATCGAAGATTTGTACTGATGACTTCAGCACTTGGTTTTTGAGTTGCGATAATCAAATGAACCCCTGCTGCGCGAGCTTTCTGGGCTAAACGTTTAAGTTCGGCTTCGATTTCCTTTTTCATTTCTTTATCTGATGTTAAATCTCCATATTCATCTAACACAAGTACCCACCAAGGAATTATATCTTCAGTACTAACTTTTTCGTTGTATTCAGGTAATGACCGTACCCCGACAGATCTGAATTTAGAGTATCTAGCTTGCATTTCATCTACAGCCTCTTTAAGTAACTTTAAAGCATCAATATCCTCAAATCCTATTTTCCCAATTAGGTGTTTACTATTTTCAAAAAAAGTAAGTTCAACACTTTTAGGGTCTACAAGCATTAGTTTCAATTCGGAGTTAGAATAATGTTGTGTAAGCCCATGAAGAATGGTGTTCAATGCTTCGGACTTTCCACTTCCTGTAGTACCTCCAATTAATAAGTGCGGACTATTGGATGACGAAAAGTTAATTTTGACAACACTGCCAAAGCGGTCTTCACCTAGCGGTACTTCAAGTGCATTTTGTGGGCGCTGCCAATTTGGCCAAATGTCGTTTTGGTCTACAAAGTAACGTTGCTCTTGGCTTTTTGGTACATCAATCGTAATACAGCCCTTATCTATACCAAAGCCTACATCTTGTTCTTGCTCAAGTTTTAACGCGAGCTTAAGTGATTGCGATTTGGCAAATACGCTTTCAGGCTTGTCACCTAAGTTTAACCCGACTCTAAATAAAATTGAGGCTGGGCCTTCAATGTAAGGTTCAACATTATCTGGTTTGAGTAACGTAATATTATGGCTGTAGTAGCAATCAATAATTTGCTGATAGATAGCGCTTAAATCGCTTTCACTCATTTTTTTACGCGCCGTTCCTGCAGCCACAACTAAGTTGTTTGTGCTTTCCTCTTTAACCTCTGTAGGGTTTGCTTGCTGTACACTTTTACTATCGTTCCTAGTTGGTGATACATCGTCTAATGCGGTAATTTTTGTACCTTGCGTTTTTGTAAGCTCAGTTTGCTCGTCAGCTTTGGCGTTTTGTTCAAGTACAACTTTTTGCGTTGTTGCGCTTTTAGTTAAAATATATTGCGCATCAATATGGTGTAATTTAGCGGGGGTTAAGTCGGCTAATAAATTCTGCATTGGGGTTTTAACCCAGTGAGATAAATTACCTGCTGGTAGCTCTATTTTGAGTATGTTGTGCACTTTTAAGAATGATGCTTTTGTAAAGTTATCATCTTCTACATTTACAAATAAGAACCCTGCAGGGTAATCTACAAGTTCTGCAAGTTCATAATCGCCCTGAAGCCACTGCGCACTGCGTTGCTCAATGCTATTGAAGTAACCCTCTTTATACACTTTATACAGCTTGTACTTATCAATTTGCATTAATACTTGGCGCATAAATAAACCACGATATAAATGCCCTGCGAGTGTTTGTTGCCCAAGAAGTGCTTCAAAGTATTGCTTGAGCTCTTTGGCTTGCTCAACACCTTTACTATGGGTTTGGCGCTTACCTGTTTTAACTTCAACAGGCAATAAAATCATTTGTTGGCCTTTAAAGCCTACAAATAAAATATCGTCTGAGATAACACCTTTTTTAAAGCCTTGCGCATGGCGCGATAAATCGCTATCAGCCATATTTAGGCCTAAGTTACCTGCCACTCGTATAACTTCCGCAATAGAAAGGGGTACCCACGTAATATCAGAGTCTGCGACTAAACAGTTAATGTATTTATAGGCACAGATAATGCCGCGCTTTTCTTTTCGCTCGTTGTCGTTTGCCGTTACAAGGTTTAACAACCATTCACCATTAAACGCATTAAACTCTTCGATAATACCGCCCTCGTCGTTTTCGAGCACTTTGTGGTATAGATCGGTTTGTTTAGTGACCGTTATTGCATCGTAATTAACTGAGTTTGTGTAGTTATCTGAATAATGAATAAGCACCATGTTTTTTTGACTTTCAAAAAACTCTAAGGTTACTTTAGGATCGATTATTGTGGTCCAGATTGAGTTCTCGTAAGAGCGCTCTAACAACGTTTTAAAGCTCTCAGTAACCACAAGTGCTTGAGATTTAGACTCGCTGTACTCTTCATGATGACGCTTTGCAGGCTTGATTAATCCACTATATTTAGCAACTAGCTTTAATTGTGGTGCACTATCGACGTCAATGCCTTTTAGGCCAAACGACGTGTAATAGCTGCCATTTTTATTTGATGCCGACTCACCTGGCATTAAGCCATGACAAACAACACCCGTTTCTTGTTTTAATAAATCAACGTCAGTCGCTTGTACACGTTCGTTATTTTTAAAAAACGACATATGTGCATAGTGCTGCTCTTTTTTGCCTTTTTCATGCTCAAATTTGCTGTAAGTTAAACGTGTTCTTAGTAAATCGATTATGCTATCAGCCTGCTCACGGGCAGCGCCTTTATTTAACTCACAGAGCTCTTTTAAGTCATCATAGCTTGCCATATCTGCAAACCTGTCAAACCATGTATAACACTGCGCTTCGTCGTATAAATTTACATGAATATTGGTAACTTTATTTTTTTTGAGCTTGATGTAGTCAATCAGGCCTAAAAATAGCTCTTTATTTTGCTGATTGTTCACAGAGTTAATAATCAGCGTTGTTTTACTACCGGCTACAAATAAATGTTTAAAGGCGGTGGTAAATTTGCCTACTTTATCTTTAACAAGCGTGCGTACAAAGTCATAACTACTTTCTTGTTGTGGCACAAGTTTGGACCAGAATACATTTTCTTTTTCGGCGTGATTATACGAAAAGTCATGCACAGGATCGTACACGAAGGGTAAAAGCCCTTGAGCAGTTAAGCGCTGAATAGTAACTGGTGGTAATTTTTTAAAACTACCTGTTGCCTCTTTATCTTTACTTAATACGCATGCCAAGTTGTAATTATAAGCAAGTACCAGTGGATGATATGGCGTAATATAAGTTTGCTCATCAAAATCTGCAAAGCCAATATTTACAAGTAGCTTATGCTGTTCCAAAAGTGGTGCATGATAGGGTATTTCATCAATAGCAGTTTGATAAGTTTCAACAACTTGAATAGCGAGCGCTCTAAGTTTTTCGCCCCAGCCCGATAAGCTCAACAACGATTTTGTATGTGTTAAATAATCAAATAAGTCACGAAAAGCAAAGTATAAATCAGCATAATGTGATTCTAAGTCTTGTAGTTTAATATCATTGCCATTAGCAAGCTTAGCTAGGGTTAAGCTATCGAGTAACTCAGCTTCGTTTTGCAATAACGTTAACCGCTTAGCTTTAGGTGCGACTTCTTTTCCGTCAATAAGTACTTTATTTTTACTACGGTTGAATTGCCCGAAGTATTCATCATTAAATAAATGATTAAAGCGCCCTTGATCTAACAATAAAGGTAATGACAAAGTATCGGTTGATACTTCCCCTTCAACATTAAATGTTAATTGGCTAATCGCACCTTGTACGGTGAAGTTTATTTCATCCGATTCAGTGGCTAGCTTTTTAAAATCAACAATGCCTACTGCATTTGAATCAAATACTTGGTTGTTTTCTGCCAGAACACTAGTGTTTGTTAAATCGCTTATTTGTAATGACTGCTCATCAGTTTGCAGCGTTAACCATTGTTTTGCAGGGTCAACTAAGTAAGTGTGCTTAAAGCCATCAATGTAAAAGTCATTTTTACTAATAACTAATACTTTAAAATTGTGAGTTTCTTTTGGTTTGTCGGTTTTAACACGAAAGATAAAATAGCGCGCTTGTCCGTCAAAACTACTTGTAAGTACTGCTCTACTTCTTATTCCGCCTGGGTTTTTAATTGTTATATCAACATTTGGCAGTTCTTTGCTTTGTTGAATTTTACAAAAGCTATCTTTTAACTTTTGGTTGATAAAGCAAAGCTCTAATTCGAATGTATGCTGCTCTGGTTCTAAAACTAATATTAAGTGACGCTCTCTGACGCCAGCTCCTTTTTCTGACTTTGCTTTTGCAAGTAGTTCAATGTAAGGCGCTTTTTCGCTTTCAAGCTCTAACAAATTAGTTCTGTTTTTTTGCTGTTCTGTAAAGCATTCACCTATATCGAGGGTTTCTTTATACTTTTCTACATTCCCCTCAGGAAAATGCTCTTTTATAAACTTTTCGCTAAAGTCTAAGGTAGCTAGTTTGTCTTGTAGTTCGTTTGGAAAATGATGAGTGATAAAATCGAGTTTATCGCTTAGCTCTTTATTTTCTTTTAAACGCAAGCTGATTTGATCACCTTCCCAACCCTCTTGTGAAAGCTGGTCATCTTTTAACAAGCCAAGTTCATGAAACTGTAAGTCACCATCAGCAATTGCATAGTAGAGCTTTTCAAAGCCAAACATAGTGGCTTCGTCTTCAACTATTTCATCAAAGTGATAATCGAGTAAACATTCAGAAACTTTAGCTTTTTCATCAGTTTGATCTATTTCTTTATGTAGCAGTAGCTTGATATTTTTTGGGTCCCAAACAACGCCAGGCTGAGCAACATCTTCAGTAGAGTTTTTTAATGTATCGAGCATAGAGTTATGAATGATTAATAAGGCAGTGCCTTTTGTTTCACCTTCCATAGCTGAAACAACATCACGTAAATGCGCTATGTAGTTTTCTGTAAAGTTTTCACCTTCGTATACCGGTATTAACTCAACATCACCGTACTGCACTGTTTTTAGCTCAATACCTTTTACAGTTACGCTATTGTCTGCAATTTTCATAAAGGCTTGATAAAGAGCATATCCTTTATCACTATCAGGACTTGTGAACTGATAACGAAAACCAACTTTTAATTCTTCAGCAGCCCAAACATTGAAGTGGCTAACTAAAAAGTCTTCAAACTGTTTTTCTAACATATACTGCATCTCCGCTATCACTCATTCGTTCTACGTTACCCATTCGCTCATAAAAATCGATTAAAGATTGCTGGCTTTGTTTATCAAAAAAAACACCTCTTGCTTCAAATTCTTTAATGATTTCGTGAAAACGTAATTTGTCGCGCTCACCGATAGCAAGGTTGGTGAGTAGTACTATGTAATCTTGGTTAAACGTTAGCACTTGACCTGCGCGTCCTCTTCGCTGAATAAATGGTTCTAAAATATTACTCAACGTGCCTTTAACTACAGTGTCGTTATATTCAGTTAAGCGCCCTTTTTTATTGTCGAACTGAGCATGAGATAGGCTAAGTAATTGCTGTAATACTTCTTTTTTATCGCTTGCGTCTACCCAATTTTGGTCGGTGTTGTACCATTTGCGTTGCATGCGGTCTTCTACAAAATCACGACCAAATTGATTCAACTTAGTAACATCGTTTTCGCTAATAGATTCAAATAGCTGCCAAAGGGGCTTAACTTCACCTTTGACTTGTATCGCCTCATTCATAAACAAATAAGGGAACAGGTATTCTAGGTATTCATGTAGCTGGCTATAACCAAAGTTTTTAACTTGTGAGCGTTCATCACTGGCTTTTTCATTATCAATAATAAAAAAACAAGGCTTGCTTGAAGGGGCACCATGAGTCCAATTTTTTATATTCAACGCCATTTGCGAAATATATAAAAAGCCATATAAGCGAATAACAGAATTAAAGTTGTTGAGTAAGTAGTGAGGTCTTTTATTTAAAAACTCTAAGTCTTTTTTAAATAATTCACTTAGAAACGGCAAATAGGCAGACTCTGTTTTGAGCGTTGTTTTTGACTTTCCTGATACATAAAAACTATCAAATTCAGCTTTTATTTCTTTTTCTAAAAAATTTAAATCATTTACTGAGGAGCTATCGAGTGTTAAACCATTTAATAAACCAACAAACATATCACCCATTTTTTTACTGTTTGTGTCTACTTCATCTTTAAGCGCTTTAAAAATGAGTAGCTCTGGGGATATTTTGAATAGCTGCTCATTATCAAAATACATTTTTTCAAGTACAGACCAAAATTCTGGCTCATCTAACTTTGTTGAAAAACGCTTTTCACATAACTCTTTAAAATTATCTATATCGCCATTTACTAATGACTTTGCGTATAGGATATGTACGAAATAACCTAGTACGGTATCCCAGCAGAACTTATAATGTTTGTCTTTTGTTCTTAAAGGTAAAAATGTATTAAATGCATTGTTGTTTGGTGGTGTTAAAGTTTCTTTAATCATTTTATAGCCCACTCACTTCAAACTCTTCATCATCAATATTTTTGATAGTGAAGTGTTTATTTTCCTTAATGATATGCAACGTTGAAACTTGATTTGCCACTTGTGCAATTTCATCTATCAATTCATCTAAGAGTACAACGGTATTTTTATCGTGTTTATTAGGTCGGTAACCATCGGCAATTCTTTTCATCAACCGTAATAAGTTAATGTTTACTGGGATTGTTAAAGAGTGTTCCTGCACTTTAATAAAAGCAGTAAAACTTGCAGATGACTTTGGTAAGAAGTTTGCAATACTCTTTAAATCTGCCTTGATTTCTAGCTCTGAAACTAGTTGAAAGCCGTTTAGCTCAGATATTAAATAATGACTTTTATCTAAATTAGGCGCGTTGCGGTTATTGTATTTTCGTATAGCGGTGCGAAGCGTATTGTTGTAAAAATCTTTAATCTGTTTTTTATGCTCTGGGCTATTGTCAAAATCTCTGTGTAGTTGATAGACGTTTATGTATTGTTCTATAAGGGCTTCATTGAAATCTTGTTCGAATTTAACATGATAATCATTAGAGAAATGACCTCCTTTAAGAATGTAAAATAAACGCAAGTAAGAAAGACTGCTTTCTAGCATCTCTATTCCTAAGCTTTTTAAAGACTCTTTGAATTCAGTAAACTCTTGATCTGGTAGATGTAGATCATTAGCTAATATAAAACGATCTATTTTTTTTGTTCTTGAATGCGCAGGGTCGAACTCAATTATTTTATTTGCCAGCTCATTATCGCCACCTGAAAAAAGGTTATCGAAAAGGTAACCAGGTCCAGCTAATAGCATGAAAATAAAATCGAGTAATGCTCGAGCAGTTAAGAATTGATCTCGCATTAAGCGAGCTTTAAACAGTAATTCAATTATTGTTTTTTGTACTTCGGGGATGCTCAAGAGTGCGTAATTAGCTTGAAGCCTTTTACTAACTTGACTCGTTTGTTCTAATTTTTCTTTGTCGAAAATCTGACGAATAATATTATTATCATTTGCGGTTAGTTTTTGAAGTAATTTCTGCGCAAATTCAGAAGTATAACCCTCTTTATCTATAAAAAATTTAGGGTAATCTTCAAAGTTTATAAAAGTTATATCTTCAGTTGAGGTATTATTTGATAGGTAATTATTTATTACACGTTTAAATTTTTCGTTTGAGCCTTCTTCAGCATAATTTCCTAGCATACCGGTGTTAATACCAACGATAAGTGGCATAGTATCTGATTCAAATTGGTTAAACACTTTATCTAAAGTTTGAATTGCATTTTCGCGAGGATCGAAGCTATGTGTTGCATCTAAGTGAAAGTGAGCTCGATTGCTAAATCGTTTTTTACAATCGGTCAGTATCTCGGATTTACCATCACCGCTACTACCACATAAAAATAATACTTCCGGCTTGCTTGACGAAAAGCTCGATATCTTCTTTTCTACATCAACCGCTATTGGCATTTTGATGTACAAATATTCTTTTACATCATCCAGCTGACTTTTATTTTTACTGTCGCGTTCTGTTGATACAGCATAAGGAGATGACTTTGATAAAACGCTGAGGGCTTCTTTCAACCGCATAATAGTATTTCCATAAGGAACGGCTCAATAATACCGGTCCTTGGTTTATCAGTTTATAACCAACTTTCGTTAAGTTAGTATTCATTTAGAAACAATCTACATGATTGCTTTTAAAAAATATAGGCTTATTAGTGATATAGCCAATAAAAACTACGCCATTATCATTAAATACTTATCTACTATTACTGTTGTGTAACTTTTGCTTTTAATTTTCAAACGCTAACTACAAGCTATTGATATATATTTAAAAACATAATTTAAAACTTCGGCAACCTCACTTGAGCAGTAAACGCGCATACAATACAAACACCCTTCTATAAACACCTACATACTAGGCATTCTCATAATTACGGATGGTTTTTACATCTTTAAACAATCCCGCGCCGCTAAAATACAAAAGCTGGTTTATACTGTTGTAATAATAAGCAAAAATAATAACTATGAGGCGCAATGAATAAATTAATTACCGTATTTTTATGTTTGCTGTTTACGGCTCCGTTTAATGTATTTGCTTGTGAGAGAACCTTTAGCGTGGCATCGCACGATGCTTTTTGGCCGCCTTATGTAATGGGTATTAACGGTAAGCTGCAAGGCTCGGAGGTTGATGCGCTTAACATTATATTTGCTGACTCCCCTTTTTGTTTTGAAGTTAAGTTACTGCCTAATTCTAAGCGGGCTTTTATTGAGCTTAAATACGGCCGTATTGATTTAGGATGGGCTGCAAGTTATACCGATAAACGCGCTAAATATGTGCACTTTAGTGATACCTACCGAACTGAAGTTATGCGTTTGTACGAAAATACAAACAATCAGCATAACGTTAAAAACCTCGAAGATATTTTTAAACAAGGCCTTACCGTGGGCGCTAACTTTGGGAGCTACTACGGCGAAGAGTTTGAGCAATATAAAACTAAATATAAAAAGCAGATTGAATACACTAGTGCAACTAGTAAGCGCTTTGAAATGCTTAATAAGCAACGTATTGATTTTGCTATTGAAGACGAATTAGTAGGTGCTCACTTTGGTGAAAAAAGCACTAACATAAAATTAGTAACCAGTATTGAGTATGTAAACAAGGACGACATTTACTTAATGTTTAGCAAAAATACGGTGTCGGTTACTGAGCTTGCGGTAATTAATGAATATATAAATAAAAATAAAACAGCACTTAAAGTGTTGTTTGAACACTAATTTAAGGAGTGTAATGAAAACTTTATTTTTAGCGTTTACTACACTGTTATTTACTCAATTTAATGCCTTAGCATGTACAAAAACATTGGTGATGGGCACTAACGAAACCAATTGGCCGCCTTATCTTGTTAAACAAGGTGATACATTTTTAGGCGCAGAAGTGGATGCTGCAGACGCTATTTTTAAAGATTCAAAATTTTGTATTAAATGGACTTATTTTCCGAGTTTTTCACGTGTTCAAGCTGAGCTTAAAAATGGCCGAGTAGATATAACCTACGCGGCAAGTTATACAGAACAACGCGCTCAATATGCGCATTTTAGTTTGCCTTACCGCGACGAGGTTATGCGGCTTTATAAACATAAAGATTCGCCTGATGTAACAAGCTTAGCTGAGCTTTTTAGTAAAAAGTTTACAGCGGGTATTAACCGGGGGAGCTTTTTTGGTAACGAGCTTGAACAGTTAAAAACTAAGTATCCAACACAGGTGGTGCTTACTGCTCAAGCAAATAATCGATTTAGTATGTTAGATAAAAAACGAATTGACTATGTTATTGAAGACTCTGCTGTTGCGCAGTACTTTGTAAAAAAACACCCCTCAATTACGCAGGTAAAGTCTATTACACCGATTAACGTTAACAACGTGCATTTTATGCTAAGTAAAGAGTCGCTAACTCTTGATGACGTGGCGACTGTTAATCAACTAATTATCAAAAATGCGGCCGCTATAAAGTTAATTTATCAGCCTGTGCATTAAAGCATGGGCAATAACGTGGCTATTTGGCTACAACACTTATTTAATGTTATTGACGATAGTGGTTATTTATATTCCTGTTATAGGTAAACCTAACGCCACTTATGCTAAAAATAGTGACTTAAAATTGAGAATTGCCGTTATTTTCGCTTGGTTATAAATTAGCTACCTTTTATCTTTCATTCGTTGTGGCTGATCTGTATAATTCGCCAGCTAATTTACCCTATTGTCTGGTTCTTGTTTGTGGCGTTTTGCTGCAGCGTACTCCTGTCAGTACTAATCTAGGATTACCCTTTTTGATCTCCACCGCAAATATTACGATGCAGTTTGGCGCAGAGCCGTTGTTTGAAAACATTTCAGCTAAATTTGGTAACGGTAACCGTTACGGTTTAATTGGCGCTAACGGCTGCGGCAAGTCGACTTTCATGAAAATTTTAAGCGGTGCGCTTGTTCCAAGTGCGGGTAATGTATCTATTACTCCAGGGTTAAAAGTAGGTAACCTAAGCCAAGACCAGTTTGCTTTTGAGCAATACAGCGTTGTAGACGCGGTAATTATGGGCGACGTGGAGCTTTGGAAAGTAAAGCAAGAGCGCGAACGTATTTACTCGTTACCAGAAATGAGCGAAGACGACGGCATGAAAGTAGCCGATCTTGAAAGCGTATTTGCTGAAATGGACGGTTACACGGCAGAAAGCCGCGCTGAAGAAATTTTGCTTGAAGCGGGTATCGATAAAGAATTTCATTACGGTTTAATGGCAAACGTAGCGCCAGGTTGGAAACTACGTGTGCTTTTAGCACAAGCGTTGTTTGCAAATCCTGACATTTTACTACTTGATGAGCCTACCAATAACTTGGACATTCATACAATTACGTGGCTTGCTAACGAGCTTAACAAACGTAAATGTACGATGATTATTATTTCGCATGACCGTCACTTTTTAAACTCGGTATGTACGCATATGGCCGACATTGATTATGGCGAATTACGTATTTACCCTGGTAACTACGAGAAGTTTTTAGAAGCTGCGGGCTTACAACGCGAGCAACTTTTAGCTGAAAACGCTAAAAAGAGCGCTGAAATTGACGAGCTACAAGACTTTGTTAACCGTTTTGGTGCTAACGCTTCAAAAGCTAAACAAGCGAGTTCGCGCGCTAAAAAAATGGATAAAATTAAGCTCGATGAAGTTAAATCTTCAAGCCGTATGAGCCCATCACTTTCGTTTGACGAAGGTAAAAAAATGTATCGTCAAGCGCTTGAAGTTAATAAGCTTGGCCATGGTTTTGATGGCGAAACATTATTTACTGGTGGCGACTTACTACTAGAAGCTGGCGCTAAGCTTGCTGTAATTGGCGAAAATGGTGTGGGTAAAACAACATTTTTACGCTGTTTAGTAGACGAGCTTAAAAGTAATGAAGGCGAAATTAAATGGTCTGAAAATGCGACCTTTGGTTATTGCCCGCAAGACAGCACAAAAGATTTTGATAACGATTTAACGTTGTTTGATTGGATGTCGCAATGGCGTACAGCTAAGCATAACGATTTAATGGTACGCGGCATGTTAGGCCGTTTGTTGTTTACAGCAGACGATTCAAACAAAAAAGCGCGTAACTGTTCTGGTGGTGAAAAAAATCGCCTGTTATTTGGTAAGTTAATGATGCAAGACGTTAACGTGCTTGTAATGGACGAACCAACTAACCACATGGATATGGAAGCTATTGAAGCGCTTAACAATGCGCTTAAAGACTTTGAAGGTACGCTTATTTTTGTAAGCCATGACCGTGAGTTTGTATCGTCATTAGCTACGCGTATCATTGATATTAAAGATAAAAAAGTAATCGACTTCCAAGGTACGTTTGACGAATACCTAGCAAGTTGTGAAGAGAAAAAAGCGTAAACTTTTTTCTAATTGCTTATAAAAACGGTGCTAAATTTAGCGCCGTTTTTTTATGTGTAGTGAATAGTTAAATTTTTAGAGGTCATAACCCCTGTAGACGCGCTGCTTGCTGGCTTTTAAAAGCAACGCTTTTACAAAACTATTAAACCACACATGTATTTACTCCTACTCTTATATACAAAGTAATTAGAAGCTGCGCTTCTCGCGTGAGCAAGCTCTACGCCTACCGTGAAACTTAACGCTGTGGTTTGATTTAACTTGTAGACGCGCAGCTTGCTGGCGTTTAAAAGCAACGCTTTTACAATAGGTGATTGAGCA
>NZ_JBBMQY010000018.1:0-93686 GCF_038900255.1 Pseudoalteromonas sp. AS84
AAACAGCGCCGATGATAGTGTAGCATTTGCTATGTGAAAGTAGGACATTACCAGGCTTCAAATTGTAGAAAGCCCGATTCGAAAGAGTCGGGCTTTTTTACGTCTGCAGAAAAGTAAAATTAAAAGTTGTAGCCAAGAGCCCAAACCGTACTCAGTAGTAAGGCCGCTCCGACAAAAGATAGTGTAGCATTTGCTAGGTGACTTTTTACCGCTGTGGGCACTACGACATCCTACTGCGTAGCTCACCGACTTAACATTGTAGAAAGTCCGATTCGAAATAGTCGGGCTTTTTTACGTCTGCAGAAAATAATGCGTGAGTTATTATGGTTCATTTAATTATCCATTAAACACTCAACTGAATTGCATATTTAATTAGGTAGAGATACTTCTAATAAAGCACTAAAGAAAGCTGTACTATTACAGGTGTTTTAAAATAACTATAACGAGAAAAATATGAAATTATTAACAGCAGCAACTCTAATACTTGCTTCATCGACAGCTTTTTCACGCCCTGCACCTTTAGTGTCTATTCCTACTCACGATGCCTTTTTTAATAGTATTGCAGCGCATTGCGGTAAAGCTTTTGAAGGTGAAGTAGCGGTAGATAACGCGAAGGGGCCAAGCTCATTTACAGATAAAAAGCTGGTTATGCATGTACGTAAATGTAGTGAGACTGAGTTACAAGTACCGTTTCATGTAGGTGACGATGCATCACGTACGTGGATCATAACTAAAACGGGTAGTGGCTTGAGTTTAAAGCACGATCATCGTCATAAAGATGGAACAGACGACGCATCAACTATGTATGGTGGCCATACGCTTGATGCAGGGTTTGCGCAAATGCAGTCGTTTCCAGCAGACCAATACTCTAAAGAGTTATTCATAAAAGAAGGCATTGCACAGTCTGTAGGTAATACATGGCAAATGTATATTTACCCAGAAGTATTTACTTATCGATTAATTCGCCAAGGACGTGAGTTTAAGGTGGATTTTGATTTAACGAAATCGATTACTCCACCATCAGCACCTTGGGGTTATAAAGACTAAGGTTACTTACCCTTGTTTGTATCTTCTTTAGTTTCGCATTGTAGTAAAACACTTAAATCTGGTTGGTAAGCACGTGGTTTTGTTGGAAAGCGCTCGTACTCTTGCACGCCTTCAAGTATTTTCAACATAAAGGTATTGCCGCGGCATAGACGGTCAGCATGGCGTAATAAAAATACACTTTGATTGGTAAAGTGTTTGTAATCGTCTGACTGGATTTCTATTTTATAGTTGTCTTCGCCAATTTTTGTTTGGTAGTAATGCACTTTGTTGTCAAAGTCGTAGAGCTTCTCTGTTTCGGCTTTTTCAGCAAGTGCAGTATTTGCACTCGAAAGAGCCACCAGTGTAGCGCCTATAAATAAGCGTGGTGTGTTTATTCCTTTCATAAAATGTATCCTTTAATTTGCGAACTTTATACCCATTAATAAGAGTAATAAGATCGATTTCTTTACGTATTAGTCTAACACCCAAAAAGGGATAATGTGATGTTCAAACAAATAAAGCAGCTTTTTGCTGTATTCGATGATCAGGAACCTAGAATAGAGCAGCATGATTTAAAAACAGCGGTCGCTGCATTGCTTATTGAGGTTATGCGTGCTGATACTAAGCTTGACCATGATGAACAACGAACCCTGACTGTAACCTTAAAAAAATACTTTAATTTAACAGATGCAGAAGTTGAAGAGCTTACTAATAACGCAGCAAGTAGTTTAGATGGTGCTATTGACTACTTTCAGTTTTCAAAACAAATTAATGAGCATTGTAGTGCTGTTCAGCGCATTGAAATAATAGAACTACTATGGCGCTTGGCTTATGCTGATGGAGAAATAGATCCCCAGGAGGACTACGTAATACGTAAAGTAGCGGGGCTTTTATATGTAACGCATACCGATTTTATCGCCGCAAAAATCGCGGCGACAAAGTAATTATTTAGTTATTTAGGCGTGCAAGTTATTTTAACTTACTTGCAACGCTTACTAACTGATGAGCAAGTGCTGACACTTTTTCAGCTGTAACAGGTTCATTAATTTGCCCACTTTCATCAAACAATGTGTGTACAGCGGGTACTGCAAGTTGATCGGCAAGCACTAACGATCCAATACCACTTAATATATCTCGTACATGATTTAAACCGCGCAACCCACCAAGTCCACCTGGTGATGCTGAAAACAGCGCCACCACTTTATTACGAAAAGCAGGAACAGCACCTTGCTCTGTACGCGATGCCCAATCAATCGCATTTTTAAGCGCTGCAGTTATAGAGCCGTTGTACTCCGGGCTTGCTAGTAAAATACCGTCAGCTGCACGTAGTTTGTCTTTTAAAAGCTGTACATCGCTTGGTGTACCTTGTGCTTCAATGTCTTCGTTAAATAGTGGGATGTTTAATTCGTTTAGTTTTATTACTTCTACTTCAGCACCTGTTTGTAGAGCAAAACGTGCTGCCTCATTAATAATTTTTTGATTAAAGCTTTCTTGGCGAAGGCTTCCTGCTAGGGCAATAATTTTTGGTGCTGACATGCTAGTGACCTTTTAGTGTTTAAAATTACAACGCTAATGTAGCAAAATTTTGCTTGTAGAAAACCCCAATAAACGCAACACTTATGTGCGTAAATGCACATAAGTATAAGGTAAGTAGCATGGCGATAAAATTTGAAGATTGGCAAGACGTCAAAGTAGCGTTTGAAGTAGCACGATTAGGCACGTTAACGGCGGCGGCAGAAGAGCTTAATGTGCACCACAGCACAGTTCTTAGGCGAATTAATAATCTTGAAAAAAACTTAAATACACGCCTTTTTCATCGCCATGCCCGTGGTTACAAGGTTACTGAAATTGGCACCAAGTTATTTGCAACAGCACAAACTATCCATAGCTCCTTAGAGCAGTTACATAACGATATAGCAGCGGCCGATAGCACCCTTAGAGGGAGTTTATTACTAACGACGGTAAGTGGTTTTATGGATGTACTTGGTGATGTATGTGAGCAATTTCAGGCACTACATCCACAAGTGCAGCTTGAGGTTATTTTAGAACAAAAAAGGTTAAGACTTGATCACGGACAAGCACATATTGCAGTGCGTGCAGGCCCAAGACCTGATGAGGGCGATTATATTGCTCAGCATTTAGCGCAGCTTTCATCGGGTTTATACGCTAATAAACGTTACATCAATAAATACGGCATGCCTAAATTATTAAGTGATTTACAACAACATAATTTTGTATCAGGTGTGGCGGGTTTTAATGCCCGCGTGCCTTATTTTGCATGGGCTGATGAACATATTCCCGCATCGCAAATAAAGCTGCGAGTGTCTGAAACCGCAGAAGCAACTCGTGCAATAATTAAAGGGCTAGGCATTGGCGGATTACAACATGATGTGGCGGCGCAATATTCTGATTTAGTACCTATATTACACAGTGAGTTAAGCTGGCCTACAGATGTATGGTTAGTCACGCATCACCTAGTACATCGCACTGCTAAAGTACAAGCTTTTGCAGGGTTGTTAAAAACACACTTTAGTAAGTTGGCTGCTAATCAATAATTTTAGCTGTGTTTTGGATGATTATAGTGTTTTTTTTACTTCTATCCCTATGCGTTTAGCCAAGCGTACTAAGTTAGCTCTATCTAATTCAAGCACTCTTGCTGCTGCTGACCAGTTGTAGTTATGCTTCTTTAATTGCTCAGTAATTACGTTGTATTGCAACGATTCTACAGCTTGCTTTAAAGGTTGGTTGATTAAGGTGTTGGTTGTACTTTGGCTTGCTACTAAAGAGTTTTTCGGCGCACTCGGTGTTAAATCACAGTGCTCGCTTGTAATGGTTATTATTGGATTTTGCCATTGGCTTTGTTTTGCTTTTAGGGCGCTGCGGCTAATGACATGCTCAAGCTCGCGAACGTTACCTGGCCAGTTGTATTGATTAAGCGATACTTGCGCTTCAGGGCTCAGTTTTAATTGTTTTATCCCTAATTTACGGGCTGTTTGCTCAATAAAATAACCAGCTAAGAGTGTTATGTCGTGCTCCCGTTTACTAAGTGGTGGCACAGTAATAGGGTAGACACTGAGACGATGGTATAAATCGGCTCTAAAGCGACCTTGTTCTACTTCTTCTTTTAAATTTCTGTTGGTTGCGGCAACGACGCGTACATCTACGTACTTTGGCGTGTCTTCTCCTACCGTTTGTATTTCGCCGCTTTGTAGCACTCGTAATAATTTACTTTGCATGGCAAGAGGCAGTTCGCCAATTTCATCTAAAAATAACGTGCCTCCATCAGCTAATTGAAATTTACCTTGGCGCGAATTTTGTGCGCCTGTAAAAGCCCCTTTTGCATGACCAAAAAATTCACTTTCGGCAAGATTCTCAGGGAGCGATGCACAATTTAAGTGAATAAGCGGTTGATCTTTTCGAGCTGAATTTAAGTGAATATTACGCGCAACAAGTTCTTTCCCTACTCCTGTTTCACCTAATATAAGCACGCTAAAGTTAGATGCTGCAACGAGTTTAATTTCGTTCTTAAGTGTTTGCATTAGCGGACTTTGGCCAATAATTTCACCGCCATCTCGTGTTAACGCTTCACGATTTAGTTCTTGCACTAATGCACTTGAGTGCTGTGCATGCTGTTTGTAATGGGCAAGCTCTAAAGCTGTTTTAAAGTGCGCACTACACAGCGTTTGTAAAGTATTGAGTGTATCAGTACTTATGCTTTTAAATGCATTGGCGTTAAGGCTATCAAACGTAAGTACGCCAAGTAGCGCGTTTTTATCATAAAGAGGTAAGCCTAAACATGCATGTACCGGTATGTCGCCGGTTTTAGCTAATAGTAATCCGTCGTATGGATCGGGTAGTGGGCAGTCGTGCGCAAATTGTAACGCGAGTGTGCTTTTGCAAATAGCTTCTAGGCGAGGGTGTTCTACTATTTTAAATCGTCTGCCAAGACTGTCGGACATTAATCCTTTAATTGCCAGTGGTTTTAATTGCTCGCCCTGAAGCACTAATAACGCACTTGCATCACTAGGGATCACCCGTTCAACCGTTGCTAGTAATTGATCAAAGCTATGCTCGTGCAGTGTACTTTGAGCAAGCTCTAGAGCAACTTGTGTAAGGTTGAATTGCTGGTTCATGTCAAAATGACCTATTCGTGTTTTTTGAGTTAATTTATAGTAGGTCATAAAGACTCATAGTGTAAAGTGGTTTAATTTAACCTATTGAATTTAATTGAATAAATTTTTTGGCACAGTATGTGTAATAGCTAAGTAACGTAGTTAGTTACAGAGGTCACTATGAACACACTAATGCTGAATAATTTAAACAATCAAACACAGTTCAGTTCACTATACGAAACAGTATTATTTGCTGCCAATACGGCATTGGCTGTGAGTTTAGTGTGTATTACGGCCAGTATTTTAATTAGCTACCCGTTTGCAGAGTACTTTTCTATTGCGGTGCAAGTATCAGCTCATATTGGCACTATTGTTATTGCTGCTATTTTAAAAGTAAGTTACGTACTGCGCTGTGTTGCACAACATGGTTTAGGGCAGGAGGTACGATAATGCTCCCTATAAACTTAACTGAGCCAATGCCAGCACGCGTTGCTATTCATCAAGTATCTCAATGGCCGTTATGGATGCTCGCTTTTAGACCTTTCTTTTTAGGCGGTGGCTTATTGGCATTTTTGTCGGTGGGGTATTGGCTACTTATTTTAACAGGCCATGCAAGTTGGCACTTATCGATACCTGCGACATTATGGCACGCGCACGAAATGCTGTTTGGCTTTGCAGGAGTTGTAGCTGTTGGCTTTTTACTTACCGCAGCACAAACATGGACAGGCGTTGCGAGCATAAGTGGCAAAGCTCTTATGTGGCTTACGTTTATATGGCTTGCAGCGCGCTTAGCCTTTTTTGTGATATTGCCCGATATTGCTCATTTTAATTTATATGCTGCACTTACATTACAAGTTATTTGGTGGCTAGGCGCCATAGCTGTATTGGCTAATATGTTATTAAAAGCCAATAGCAAAAGTAACTACCCGTTTTTAGCTATTTTAGCTGTGCTTTGTGGGCTCAATGTATTGTATTTAATACTCACTTTACAGCAAAACATGCAGCTTGCACTTGGTGTGGTTGATACCGCAGTACTCGTCATTACTTTACTAGTTGGCATTGTTGCGGGTCGCGTTTTACCATTTTTTACCGCTAAAGGTCTGGGTTTAACCGAGCAAGTTCGCACGCCTAAAATAGATAAAGCAGTGATGTATTTATCTATTGTGGCTATCACTTTATTTTTTATCAACAAGTTGTTTTTGAACACGATTAACCCTGCGTTAGTTGTTGCAACTGTTGCTGCGCTTCACCTGGTCAGGGCTGGTTTTTGGTGGGACAGCAAGGTATTGAGAGTGCCGTTGTTATGGTCTTTGCATTTCTCCTACCTTACGTTAGGCGTAGGGTTAATGATGGTTGCATTCAGCTTTTATAGCAGTGCAATACAATTTAAAGATGCGCTGCACTTAATCACTATTGGCACAATAGGTATGATGATTTTAGCAATGATGACGCGTGTATCACATGGTCATACAGGGCGGACACTCACTATTCCTCATTACATGGCTGTTGCTTTTGCGTTTTTGCTTGTGGCCGCTATTACTCGTTCATTACTCCCTTTTATTATTGGGCCTCACCTTGCTTGGCAAATAAGTGCTGTGCTGTGGTTAGTGGCTTTTTTATTATTTTTAATTCACTGCACACCTATATTAACGCGGCGTCGTGTTGATGGGCGTCGTGATTAGTTCATCCATAGGAAACACATATGTTATCTGATAAAACCATTGAGATTGTAAAAAGCACTGTTCCGTTACTAGCGCAGGCGGGTACGGTTGTTACCGATCATTTTTATAAGCGTTTATTTAGCCATAATCCTGAGCTTAAAAATATTTTTAATATGGCGAATCAAGATACAGGTCGTCAGCAATTTGCACTTTTTAATGCATTGGCTGCGTATGCACAAAATATTGATAATTTAGTCGTATTAAAAGAAGCGCTAACACGTATTAATCATAAGCATACAAGCTTAAATATTTTACCTGAACATTACCCTATTGTAGGTGCGCATTTAATTGGTACGCTAAAAGAGCTTATTCCTGAGCAATTTACTCCCGATGTTGAGTACGCATGGCGCGAAGCTTACGGCGTACTTGCCGATATTTGTATTACCGAAGAAGCTGCTTTGTATGAGCACAGTAAAAATAAACACGGTGGTTGGGCGGGCACTCGCCAGTTTGAAATAACCAACAAGCAAGTTGAATCAGAATTAGTAACAAGCTTTACACTTACGCCAGTTGATGGCGAAGCTGTTATTACACATAAACCAGGGCAGTATTTAGGTATTAAAGTTAAGCCCGAGGGCGCTGAATATGAAGAAATACGCCAGTATTCTATTTCACAAAAAAGTAACGCTAAAAACTACCGTATTAGTGTTAAAAAAGAGCTACAGCCAAAGCCTGGCATGGTGTCTAATCATTTACACTCATTAGAGCAAGGCACTATTGTTGAGCTATACCCGCCGGCAGGGGATTTCTTTTTACGTAATAATACAAACCCAGCGGTACTAATTTCAGCAGGTGTTGGGCAAACGCCAATGCTGGCTATGCTTGAAACGCTATTAAGTGATAATTCTAATCAAGAGGTTATGTATTTACATGCCTGCGAAAATACTCAGCAGCATTCGTTTTCAAAATATTTAAATGAGTTAAATGCAGTTTATAACCGCTTACAAACAATGACGTGGTTTAACCAAACGACAGAGGGCGCTGACTTTACTGGGTTAATGAACCTAAATGCAGTACAAGCACAGCTACCATTGAGTAATGGCGACTTTTACTTATGTGGCCCTGCCGGTTTTATGGTATTTATAAAAAACCAGTTACTTGAGCTAGGTGTTAAAAACGAGCAGATTCATTATGAAATGTTTGGTCCGCATCAAGACTTGTAATAACGCTTTAAAATAGAAAAAGGCGTGCAGCGATATGCTGCGCGCCTTTTTTATTAATTTATAAACATTAATAAAGTGCCTCATAACTCTTTACAAGTAACACCTTTAAGTACTGTAGTAAGCTCTTTTTTAGGATAGTAAAGTTCGCATTGGTTATTACGTAGTTGCAAAATAAACTTCTCAGATTTTATATTATGCGCCCCCATAATTACTCTGCCATCAGGCCCTTTACTCATTGCATGATCAATTAGCAACTCACTGCGCTTAGTAAATACCGAATCGGCAAGCGTTACTAATGCGCCTCCCTTAGCGTGTTGAATTGCCTGTTGTAGTGTTGCAACAACGCTAGGGTTAACACTCGTTAATATAGCGGGTTTAGCGGGCTCACTATTTACACTTTGGCATCCACCTAAAGTGAGCAAGATGGCTAATGGGAGTAATAATTTAGCCACTATCTTTCCTCACTCAGTGTTGGCCAAGTTAAGTCCATATTACGCTGGGTAAATTGCTCAGGCATATTTAAAGGAATGAGGGATTCACGAGAGCCTGAAAAACTAGCTGGCTCTGCTTTTGCAGCAGCCGTTCTAACTGGGCAACTGCCATTTTCAACATGAAATAATGCGGTGGCTAAAACAGCCTCGTCACTGTCGCCTAACTGATGATCAAAGTCGTCTTCAATTTCACAACCTTGAACATCAGCATCAAATTGTGGCGTAGGGGTTGGTGTAAAACCCGCAGAGTATTCGCCAAATCCTTTGCTATTTACCCCACTAAACTGAATAGTGTAATAGGTTGTTGCGCAGTTATGGGTTGGGGTAAAGCCATAGGGCTTACCGCAGGTTGTATCACCAATTAAAATAACTTCTGCGTCTATACCCTTTAAACCATTAATAAAAGCTTCTGATGCCGAACAGGTGCCTGATGTGCTTAATACATAAACCTTCGATAAGTTTAAATCAGGTAGGTTTTCACCTGTGCTAAAAAAAGTAGAGTAATCTATTTCTTCATCAATAAATGGAAAAGGCGAATCTACGGGCTGTTTATTGTTTTGTTGAGTTTGATAATAAAAGCGGTTGTTCACGTTAGCATTCCCAGCAATCATGTAAGCTAATTGCGCTGATAGCGCTAATAACCCGCCGCCGTTATATCTAAAGTCGATTACAAGCTCGTCAATACCATCGGTTTTAAACTTATTTACCGCAGCAATAAGGCCTTCTTGAGCAATGCTTATATGGCTATTAAATTGCATGTAACCCACGTTTGAACCATTTGCGGTTGTAATCGTTTTAACATTTTGAACTGGTGTTTGCTCAATATTACCAGCGGTTACATTAAATGTTTTTTCGGCGCCATCGTTACTGCGTACAACAATAGTATGTGAATCGCCGTTAGTTGGGCTAAATAAGCCTTCGTTAAGCGTATCTACACCCGACTCTGTATTGGTATTAATGCTAACACCGTCAACTGAAAGTACAGTATCACCACGTTGAAAGCCTATTTGGCTTGCAGGTGAATCATCTTCAAGATAAGCGACGCGTAAAATACGGTCGGCTGTATCGCCAATAAACGCCCAATTTATACCGTAACCAGAAGTAACGCCCGATTGCGCTTCTTGAAAGTAATCTTCAGTAGGTTCTGAAAAATGAAAGTTATCTTTTTTTGCCCCTGAGTCGGTAAGCTGCTCTGTTTTTAATTGGGCAAAATAATCGGCTACTGTGCCAAAGCTTTCAGGATCGTTATCGGCAATCTCATCATACCAAAGATAGGTTTCGTCGCTCCAAGAGCGAAGCCAGAGTTTTTCGTAAAGGGCAGAACCTGCTTGATCTGGGTAAGGCTCGTTGTTATTAAAGGGATCGTTACCCGTACGAGGGGTTTCGCAAAAGTTTTTTAAATCATTAGAGGGCTCAAATACCCCCGCTGTCCATGTTGGACTGCTACTAACAGGTGTTGTGACGATAGGCGTAGTAATTACAGGAGCAGAGTCGATGCCGCTACCGCCGCCACAACCCGTTAAAGCAAAGCCCGAAAGTGCTGCAAAAATGGCTAGCGAGGTTTTATTATTTTTAAACATAGTTAAGGACTTTCTGTAAATAAGTTGTTTAAAATATTACAACACTCGCTCATTTATTCAACATTTATAGCTTTGATTTATGTAAATGAGTGTTAAAGCTTAGAGCTTGCTCGCACTACTTGTATCTGCGAATGCTTGCTTTTGCCATGCATTAAATAACTTTTGCTGTTTATCTGAGATTTTTAAACCGTATGTTTTTTGCATGTAAGTGTAGGTGTCGGCTATACGTTTACGTGCATAAACAGGCGGTTCAACTACACGTTGCTTAAAGTTTACTTTTACTTCGCAGCGACCATACTGTGTGGCGTTTTCGCTAAGCATGCCAAAACGATAATTAGAGCGATCGGCATTAATTTCGCCAATAGCTGGCGCTAAGTTATTTATATCAGCTTCCATTTTTCTAAATTTAGCACTTACTTTACGGCAGTTTTTACGTCCGCCATCTTGCCAACACTGTAGCTGGTGACCAAATTCCCACGCCGGAACAATGTGTTCCCACTCAATGCGTAGTGCTCGCACATTTACTTTACCTGAGCGGGTAAGTGTATTTCGAGGAATGTAACCACAGTTAGAAGGATCAGGAATGAGTTTTTTGCCTTCTTTTTTAATATCACAACCGCAGTAAATACTTTTAGCGTTGTCTGGTAGGGTTTTAATTAAATGTCTTTTAGCCGTTGAAAAACGGGTAAATTGTTCGGCAGATACCGAAACGCACACACAACAAGCCAGTAAGGCCAGAATAAATCGAGTCATATCCATCACAAATGTGAACTACAGGAACAGGCAGTTTAAAGCCTTGAAGATAAAAGATAAAGTTAACTTAAGGCCTGTACTTATATTACTAAAAGGTGTCTGATTAATTTTTTACTTAAAGTTATTTTCACTATTCATTTATTTCTTACTATTTATCGTATTTTAACCACACAAGATTACCCGTTAAGGAGTATGCTTAAAGCTTACTCAATATGGGGATTTGGATTGCAAATGAAATTTGTTGATTATTATGCAGTGCTTGGAATATCGCCTGATGCAGACGATAAAGCGGTTAAAATAGCTTATAAAAAGTTAGCCAGAAAATATCACCCAGATGTAAGCAAAGAGCCTCAAGCAGAAGATAAGTTTAAAGAAATAGCAGAAGCTTACGAAGTCATTCATAACAAAGAAGAACGTGTAAAATACGACGAGTTACGTCGTCACCAGCAAAATCGTGCTCGTCAACAGCAAACAAATTATCGCGGTAGCGCTGGTTCTTCACAAGGTAATTATCAGCAAAGTGATCCGCAAACTGATGAGGAATTTTCTGATTTTATTAATTCAATGTTTGGCGGAGCTGGTGGGTTCGATCGTTCCGGGCAGAGCAGAAGTAACGCCGCTCGCGCGCAAAAAGGACAAGATGTGGAAATAGAATTCCCAATTTTTCTTGAAGAGACTTTAGTTGATACCGTTAAGCCTGTTGAGTTTATGTTACCGCAGCGAGATAGCAGTGGGCGTGTCTCTGAAATTAAAAAATCACTTAAAGTGAAAATTCCTGCAGGTTCAGTAAATGGTGAGCGAATTCGACTAAAAGGGCAAGGCGGATTAGGGTCAGCGAATGGGCAAAATGGTGATTTGTATTTACAAATTAGTTTAGTGCCTCATCCATTATTTGATGTTGAAGGCCATAACCTAAATATAGTCGTCCCTCTTGCTCCATGGGAAGCGGCTCTTGGTACAAAAATAAATTTACCTACGTTGGCAGGCAAAATCCAATTAACTATTCCATCTAATAGTCAGTCTGGTCAACGCTTGCGTATTAAAGGTAAGGGATTAATGAGTAAAAAAGCCAAAGGTGATTTATTTGCTGTGCTTAAAATTGTTAATCCAACATCTATTGATGATGCCAGTAAAAAACTGTGGGAAGAATTAGCCGAAAAAGCTCACTTTGATCCCCGTAATAACTGGAGCAAACCATAATGCAAATTATCGTGACACAAAAAGACGATTTACTTACTAGCAAAGAGCTATGTTTGAGCAGTGATATTAGCGAAGCAATTTTATATGAGCTAGTTGAGCATAATATTGCGGTTCCAATTGAGGGGGATCATGTTACGCAGTGGCAATTTACGGTATCTGCAGTGACTTTAGTTAAAAAAGCGGCCCGTATTCAACATGACTTTTCGTTAGATTGGTCGGCAATAGCCTTAGTTTTACAATTACTGGATGAGCGTGATGAGTTGATTTTCGAAAACGAAATGTTAAAGCGACATTTGAGTCGATTTAAACACTTGGAATAAAATCTGCCCTTGGGTACTTCCTAGGGCTTACTTACTCTATGGTGAGAGTGAGCTAGTTCTCAAAAACCAATATGACTACTTTGATTTATTCTTACTTTTAATTCGGATAAATCGTTTTAGTCGTATATTTTGTATAAGTAGTAATATTCCACTTAAACAAAAAAGTACGCTGGTTGCTGCAAAACTAATAAGCAGCGGATTATTAAAATCCTCTCGCTCATCGTAATCCATAATATGTAACATCCAAAAAAAGTCGAAAATTCGCCAGAGTGTGCTGCGAATGGTAACAACTTTGCCGTTATTTTCTGACAAGTACAGTGTGGTGTTAAATGTGTCGTCAAATTGTACTTGCCAAACATTGGTTTTATATCCAACTTCTCGCATACCTTGCTTTAGCAATACAGCGCTTGTCACTTGAGCATCAATAAGTAAGTGTGCTTTAGCATTTGCGGTAATTTGTATTTTAGTTGGCGGCTCAAAAGGCCGGCCTGTTATAGCGTTAAAGCTTTGTTGTTCATCTTTATTTATAACTGTAATTATAGGTGTGGTTAAGAAGTTCTCAAAAATTATTTGTGTTGGATTAGCCACCTGAGATGCAATATCGTCAAGGGAGGCCACATAATCAGCCTGCGTAAATGGGTTATTAAGAGTGCGTGTTGCAAGATGCTCCCCATGAACTTTATCAAGAGGGATAGCGCTCATTACTAAACCACCTAATAGCCAAGCTAAAATTTGTAATGCTAATAAATAACCTAACCATTTATGTAACTTGCGAGCATGTTTAAATATTTTTTTATTCATGTTTTAGTCTTATTATTTTTAGAGGCTAGTTTATTACATTAATGAGATAAGTTACTGCGACATTTTGTCGCAGTTTAAACTATAGCTTACTGTAATCATTTAAAAATAAAAAAGATTACACTTAAATTGCTAACATGATTTATTTGTACAATTGAGCTGAATGTTTGATATCCAGCTAGCTTTAAATGCTAATAAATACTTAAAAGCTGCGAAATATCCATATAAAGTGGTTAATAGAGCATAGTTGATTTGGTATAACGGTAAAACTGCGTTAAAGTTTGCAATGAAATTATTAGAGGATAAATACGAAACGATGTCGGAAATTCAATTTTTAAATGTAGATCTTGAGCTTGAATCAAAGCAAGATATTAGTTTGCTAGTGGCGGACTTGAAAAAAGTCGCTACGATTTTACATTATGACAAAGACGAATACCGTCAATTAGCGCGTATTGAAGCAACAGGTGTAGTAAACACGCCTGACAAAGCAATAAACCATATATGTGAGCTTATTGAATCGTGTTCGCGTAACGCGCTAAAGCAATGGTTAAGCTGTTCACGTAGAACGTTTGATATTGGTTTTGAATCAGGCACTTCCCCTAAGTGCTTTAATCAAGCCTTAGATGCAGATACATTACTACGTATATCTGCGATTGGTGCGGGTATGGAAATTACAATTTACCCAATCGAAAAGTAACTATCTTCGCTCTACGACTGCTGCGGTCATTTTAGATACGCAGCAAAGCTCATTGCGGCTATTTGTAATTTTTATTTCCCATACTGAACTACGCTTACCGATATGAAATGCTCTTGCCGTGGCTGTTAAAGTGCCGTTGCGAGACGCTTTTAAATGACTTGCGCTAATTTCCTGTCCCACGCAGTAAAATTTTGTAAAATCGACAACAAAGTTAGCTGCATAGCTGGCAACTGTTTCGGCAAGTGCAACGTTAGCACCGCCGTGAACCATCCCCATTGGGTTATGATGCTCAGGAATTGCCGGCATTGTGGCAACCAAGTAATCATCGCCAATCTCTGTGATTTCTATCCCCATAGTTTTCATCAGCGTACCTTGACCATTTATACCTTCATCAAGCTGTTTGCAAAACTCTAAAGTAATAGGTTGATACCAAATACTCATAATGACTCCTTTGCTTTTTTTATCATTTATAAACTTAGTTTTAGTTATATCCCTAAAATGTACACAAGTGAAATTACTTTGGCTATTTTAAGGCTTAATTTAAATTTGCGATTTTTATTTAACTGTATATACTCACAGTTAAATGTACTGTATGGAAAACCAGTTGTATGCGACCATTAACGAACCGCCAAGCTCAAATACTCGAACTAATTAAAGTTTTTATTAAAGACACTGGTATGCCTCCTACACGTGCTGAAATAGCGCAAACATTAGGTTTTAAAAGTGCCAATGCTGCTGAAGAGCATTTAAAAGCACTTGCTAAAAAAGGCGCAATTAAAATGAAGCCAGGTGCAAGCCGTGGTATTCAGTTAATTGAAGAAGAAGAGCCAGAACAATTAGGTTTACCGCTTATAGGGCGTGTTGCTGCTGGTTCACCTATTTTGGCGCAAGAGCACGTTGAAAGTCACTGCAAAATCGATCCATTAATGTTTAAACCGGCTGCAGATTTTTTACTACGCGTTAACGGTATGAGCATGAAAGATATTGGTATTATGGATGGTGATTTACTTGCAGTACATCGTACTCAAACCGCTGAAAACGGACAAGTTGTTGTTGCACGCTTAGACGAAGACGTAACTGTAAAACGTCTTGAGAAAGCAGGTCGTAAAGTATTACTTCATGCTGAAAACGACGATTTTGAATCTATTGAAGTAGATCTTGAGAATGAGTCTTTTAATATTGAAGGCTTAGCCGTTGGCGTTATAAGAAACGCTGATTGGATGTGACTTTAAAAATAGCTTTTAAACAAGCAGTTTTATAAATGCGTACTAATTAGTACGCATTTTTGTTTTAAAATTTGTACTAAAATAGGGTGCAAACAGCCCACTGACTATTCAACCTGTAAACTTTTTTGCACTTATAATTTCCCCTCCGAATGCGTTAAACCCCTTTGTTTTTCTCATCTTTTGAACTTCCTGTTGCCTAGCTAGTTGCTGATTTTTTGTTAATTACCCAATTACAACCTGATTGTTTTTTATACTAAAACTTGCTTGTTGTTCATTTTTTAGCTAATTATTAATGTGCTGAGCTAATAATAACTCACAGCTTTTTAGTTTTGAGAACACACAATATACACAAACACGTTGTTGGCGCAGCAAAACCAATCAATATTAAATGAGATTGGCTAAAAAAATAAAAATAACGAATTGGCGTTTAAGCCGTATGCCTCTTCGCTTTGCATTCGCAATAGCATCAAAGGAGCCACCACATGGGTAAACTGACCTCTACCTTGTGGCTTATATTATGTGTTTTTTCGCACCCAGTTTTGGCTAACAGCCAATACAATATGCGCAAAGGCGTAACCGATATAAGCAATAATGTATATCAGCTGCACATGACCATATTTATAATATGTTGTGTGATTGGGGTGATAGTGTTCGCAATTATGTTCTGGGCACTTATTCATCACCGTAAATCTAAAGGGGCTGTACCTGCCCAATTTCACGAAAGCACTAAAGTAGAAATACTTTGGACTGCAATTCCGTTTGTTATTTTAATTGCTATGGCAGTACCAGCTACTAAAACCCTAATTGCAATGGAAGATGCCAGCAAAGCTGATCTCACTATTAAAATTACAGGTTCACAATGGAAATGGCATTATGAATATATGGGCGAAGATGTAGAGTTCTACTCTATTTTATCTACCCCGCAAGATGAAATCGCTAATCTTGCAGATAAAAATCCTAACTACTTACTTGAGGTTGATAAACCTCTCGTACTGCCAATAAATCAAAAAGTACGATTTTTAATGACTTCTGACGATGTTATCCACTCTTGGTGGGTACCTGATTTTGCAGTTAAAAAAGATGCGAATCCCGGCTTTATAAACGAAACATGGACGAACATAAACGAAGAAGGTACTTACCGAGGCCAATGTGCTGAGTTGTGTGGTAAAGATCATGGCTTTATGCCCGTTGTGGTGGTTGCTAAATCTGAGGCTGATTTTAAAACATGGCTTGCAGATGCAAAGCAGGCTAAACAAAAAGCAGCATTAGCAGATGCCGCATTACTTGATAAAACCCTCCCAAAAGAAGAATTAATGACTTTAGGCGAACAAGTATATATGGCCAATTGCGCTGCATGTCATCAGCCTACAGGCATGGGATTACCGGGTGTATTTCCTGCACTTAAAGGCAGCCCGATAGTGCTTGGCGATATAAAAGATCACATTGATGTAGTTATCCATGGACGACCTGGTACGGCAATGCAAGCATTTGCCAAGCAGTTATCTATAAAGCAATTAGCAGCGGTTATTACTTATAAACGTAATGCGTGGGGTAATGATACGGGTGATGTTATTCAACCGAGTCAAATACAGGCAGCACTTGATGCCAAAGTGGAGGCGAACTAATGAGTAGCATAGTAGAACAACCTAACGCCAATGAAGCTCATCATGCTCATCACCCAGCTAAAGGTTTTAAACGCTGGCTTTACACAACTAATCATAAAGATATAGGTAGTTTATATTTAATTTTTTCGCTGACCATGTTCTTAATTGGTGGTGGAATGGCCATGGTGATCAGAGCTGAATTATTTCAACCTGGTTTACAGTTGGTCGACCCTCACTTTTTTAATCAAATGACCACAGTGCATGGTTTAATTATGGTGTTTGGTGCGGTTATGCCGGCCTTTACAGGCCTTGCTAATTGGATGATACCGCTAATGATTGGCGCGCCAGATATGGCATTGCCAAGAATGAATAACTGGAGCTTTTGGATTTTACCGTTTGCATTTTTAATCCTATTGGCATCGTTATTTATGCCTGGTGGGGGTCCTGCATTTGGTTGGACTTTTTATGCACCACTGTCCACAACATACAGTAATGATAATACTGCATTGTTTGTATTTGCCGTACATATTATGGGAATTAGCTCAATAATGGGCGCAATCAATGTGATTGTAACCATAGTGAACTTACGTGCCCCCGGCATGACATGGATGAAGTTGCCCTTATTTGTATGGACGTGGTTAATTACTGCCTTTTTATTAATAGCGGTAATGCCTGTGCTTGCAGGGGCTGTCACTATGGTGCTTACCGATAAGTACTTTGCGACCAGCTTTTTTGATGCCGCAGGCGGTGGTGATCCGGTGATGTTCCAACACATTTTTTGGTTTTTTGGTCACCCCGAAGTATACATAATGATTCTTCCTGCCTTTGGCATTATATCTACAATAGTACCTACCTTTTCTCGTAAAAAACTTTTTGGCTATGCCTCAATGGTATACGCCACATCCTCCATAGCACTATTGAGCTTTATTGTATGGGCTCATCATATGTTTACCACTGGGATGCCAGTCGCTGGCGAGTTGTTTTTTATGTACGCGACCATGCTTATATCGGTACCTACAGGCGTAAAAGTATTTAATTGGGTTGCCACAATGTGGAAAGGCTCAATAACTTTTGAAGTGCCAATGCTTTTTAGTATTGCGTTTATTGTGCTGTTTACCTTAGGTGGTTTTTCGGGATTGATGCTAGCAATTACACCTGCTGACTTTCAATATCACGATACTTATTTTGTAGTGGCGCACTTTCATTATGTATTAGTAACAGGGGCCGTATTTTCGATAATGGCAGGGGCTTATTACTGGTTGCCCAAGTGGACGGGCAATATGTTTAATATCACGTTAGCTAAATGGCATTTTTGGCTATCACTGGTGAGCGTGAACGTACTGTTTTTTCCTATGCATTTTGTAGGGCTTGCCGGTATGCCGCGTCGAATTCCCGATTACGCACTCCAATTTGCCGACTTTAACGCAATCATAAGTATTGGTGGATTTGCCTTTGGTTTATCGCAATTGTTGTTTGTAGCTGTGGTAATTAAATGTGCACGCGGTGGCGATAAAGTACCTGCAAAAGTATGGGAAGGGGCAGAAGGGCTTGAGTGGGAAGTTGACTCTCCAGCGCCATATCATACTTTTTCTAAGCCGCCGGTAATCAAGTAATGACACACGCACCGCTACTCAAACGTTTGGTACTTATTTGCATAGGTATGTTTGCCTTTGCCTTTGCTTTAGTACCTTTGTATGACGTGTTTTGCGACGTAACAGGGCTTAATGGAAAACCTTCGCTTGAGCAAGCAGAGCAAAGTACGCAAATAATACAAAACCGAGAAGTTGGCGTTAGTTTTACTACTCACGCGCAAAGAGGTGCGCCGTTTGAAGTTAAGTCAAAAGAATACAGTGTTGTGGTAAAACCCGGTGCAATGCGTGAAGTAATGTTTAGTGCTAAAAATAACAGCAACCTAGATAAAGTAATGCAGGCTGTACCATCAGTCTCGCCAGGTAAAGCGGCAAAGTATTTACATAAAATAGCGTGTTTTTGCTTTGATCAGCAACCTCTAAAAGCAGGGGAAGAACTTAAATTTAAATTACTTTTTTATGTTGATACAGCACTGCCAAGCGACATTGAAGAATTAACTTTATCTTATACCGTATTTGATATTAGTGAACAGCTGGTGGCAAGTAATAACTAGCTTTTTAAACTAGTGTGAAACTAGGAGTAAATAAAATGAATCAAGAATATGAGCATTATTATGTACCAGAGCAAAGCCCGTGGCCTATTGTGGGCGCTGTTGCATTGTTTTTTATTGCAGTAGGTGCAGGCTTAACAGTTATGAGTGTAGGCAAAGAAGGGGGGAGCGGGGTTTACCTACTTTATGCCGGTATCGCTGTGCTTGTGTATATGTTGTTTAGCTGGTTTAAAAATGTAATTCGTGAGTCGGATCAAGGTTTGTACTCAGCACAAATGGATCGCTCTTTTAGGCAAGGTATGAGCTGGTTTATTTTTTCTGAAGTTATGTTTTTTATGGCCTTTTTTGGTGCGCTTTTTTATGCACGCGTATTGTCGGTACCTTGGCTTGGAGGCGCAGGCAATAATGCAATGACCAATGAAGTATTATGGCCAACTTTCGAAGCTGTTTGGCCGCTAGTTTCAACACCTGCAGGCGAAACTACTCAAGCTATGGGCTGGCAAGGTTTGCCGCTTATTAATACCTTAATACTGCTTACTTCCTCAGTTACTCTACATTTTGCCCATGTAGCGATGGAAAACAATAAACGTACTCCACTTAAAGTTTTTTTAGGCGCTACTATTTTATTAGGTGTTTGCTTTTTAGGGTTACAAGTTGAGGAATATATTCATGCGTATAACGATTTAAACTTAACGCTAGATGCAGGTGTTTACGGTAATACGTTCTTTTTATTGACTGGTTTTCATGGCATGCATGTAACTCTTGGAACCGTACTTTTATTTGTAATATTTTTACGGATATTAAAAGGGCACTTTACTAAAGATAAGCATTTTGCTTTTCAAGCAGCGGCTTGGTATTGGCACTTTGTTGATGTGGTGTGGCTGTGTTTGTTTGTATTTGTATATGTGCTGTAGCGTTTATTGGCGAATTATTTGCTTTAATAAAACCAAGTTTAAGCGCTGCAATAACAGCAACTAAAACAACGACCGAAAACAATACGCGACGACCTAAAAAGTGAGACATAGGTCGTCCCCCAGTTTTCCCTGACACCATAATAAACAATGCTCTAAATAAGTTAAAAAGTATAAATATTAACAACAGTACGATAATAATTTTAATAATCACTGAGTTGACCCTTTATGCAGTTAGTTTTATGGCACAAACAAAAGCTTAGCTCACTAATCACACTTTGTATGGTTGTGGTTGTGGTACTTGTGTGTGTGCGACTAGGATTTTGGCAGCTGGAGCGGGGTGAGCAAAAACAGCAGCAACTAACCGCTATTGCTAAGCAACAGACTCGTGGTGTGATGAGCTGGTCTCAATTACTTAATCTGCCTGATAGCTGGAACAAAACAGGTGTATTGGTTGAGTTAAAAGGGCGGTTTGTACAAAACCAATATTGGCTTTTAGATAATCAAGTTTATAACGGGCAAGTAGGGTACGACTTACTTGCTTTACTAAAGCCAGACAGCGAAGAAAAAGTGATTTTAGTTAATTTAGGATGGGTAAAAGCGCCTATATCTAGAGAGATACTGCCAAAGGTTACTCTGCCTACAGGTGTTTTTATTCTTAAAGCGCAAATAAAAGAAAATAACTTAAGTAGCTTTACGCTTGAAGATAAAACTACAAATAACGACTTACCTACAAGAATCCAATCTATCGACTTGAATATGCTGAGCACTCAAAGCCAGCAATCATTAATTAATTTTATGGCTTACAGACAAGGTACTGGTGATGAGATTGCAACACCTCATTATGAGGCTGTTGTTATGAGCCCTCAAAAACATAATGCCTACGCTGTGCAATGGTTTTTAATTGCTGTTGCATGTGCTGTTGTTGCTATTTTTGCGAGTAAAAAAAGGACACATAATGAAAAATAATCCCCTTTTGTTGTTTGTGGGTTGCTGCGCAATCCCATTAGTTTTGGCATATGGCGCATTAAAGTTTGATTGGTTGCCTACTGCAATTACTAATAATGGCGAGTTTTTAAGCCAAGAAATAAAACTCAAAAATTGGCCGCAAAATAATCCCAAGCAATGGACTATCGCACTTAATTATTCAAACGAATGTAACACCCCATGCAGCGAACAGCTCAATGCACTTAATAACTTATATGTGGCACTTGGTAAAAACCAAGGCAAGGTTGATATGGCTGTAATAGGAAGCCCCAACAATAAAAATCTACCATGGAAAATTATTACCGAGCAACAGAGTTTAAATCCTGCAAGTTTGTATTTAATTGATCATATGGGGTTAGTGGTACTTGAATATCCCTTTAAGGCCGAGCCACAAGAAAACCGTTTAGTACAAAAAGGGTTATTAAAAGATCTAAAAAAATTACTTAACTATTCTCGTTCTAGCTAATTAAGTTGAGCTTAAGTTGGAGTATCTGATGTATAAAAATTATAAAAACTTAGTATTAATAACAGGGTTACTCGCTTTAATTGTGGTTGCTTTAGGTGCGTATACACGCTTAAGTGATGCAGGTTTAGGCTGCCCCGATTGGCCTGGCTGTTACGGCTTTTTAACGGTACCTAAGCATGAGGCCGATATAGCCTTAGCAACTCAAAGCTACCCCGATATGATGTTCGAAACCGCAAAAGCGTGGAAAGAAATGATTCATCGCTACTTTGCAGGTGCTTTAGGTTTACTTATTTTAGGTTTATTTGTGTTGGCTTTTTTAAAGCGCCAATATCCAACTACGCCAGTTAAATTGCCTTTGGCTTTACTTCTACTCGTGGTGTTTCAGGCTGCCCTTGGTATGTGGACAGTAACCATGAACCTTCAGCCGCTTATTGTAATGGGCCACTTATTAGGTGGCTTTAGTATTTTGTCACTTATAACGCTTTTATATTTACGGCTAACCGAAAAACCCATTATGGGTGGCGATAGCGGCGCAAAACGCTATTTCGGTTTAAGTTTAGTAGCGCTCAGTGTGTTAGTAATCCAAATTGCACTTGGTGGTTGGCTGGCTGCAAATTACGCCGCTCCACATTGTAGTGGTTTGCCATTGTGTAATTACGCACAACCGTTTTCATTAAGTAGCGTATTTCAATTACCACTTGAGCACAGTAATTATGAGTTTGGTGTGTTATCGCAGCAAGCGCGTATGTCTATTCATTTATTACATCGTATTTGGGCACTGGTTACTTGCATCGTTCTGGCGCTAATTATGTGGAAAATATACAGCCAAGCATACTCTAAAAAAATTAAAAATTGCGTTGTGAGCGTATTACTTGTCCTGCTTTGCCAAATTAGCTTAGGGCTTATTTTAGTACATTTGCATATTCCGTTGGGAGTTGCACTGGCGCATAACTTGATGGCTGCCATACTGTTATTAAGCATGGTTAGGTTGTGTTATTACCTAAAATCACGCACATAAAGGGGAAATATAATGGCACTTATAATTGATAAAAAAATACTGCTACCCGTTAATACTCAATCGCTAATTTCGCGTACTCATAATTTGCTGCAAGACTACTTAGCAATTAGTAAATTTAAAGTGGTAGCCATGCTGGTACTAACAGCTTGGGTTGGTTTAGCGCTGGCTCCCGATGTGGGGCGTGGTATGGTCGTACAGTTTATTAGCTTGTTAGGCATAGGGCTACTTTCTGCTGCTGCAGCGGTTATTAATCATGTGGTTGATAGCGAGATAGACTCAAAAATGGCACGGACTCGTCATCGCCCTGTGGCTAAAGGGCGCTTAAGTAAAACACATGCGCTTAGTTTTGCAGCTGTTATTGGGATTGCTGGCTTTATTATGCTGATGGTGTGGGCTAATGTCTTAACCGCTATATTAACGTTATTTGCATTGGTAGGTTATGCATTTGTTTATACATCATTTTTAAAGCGTGCAACGCCGCAAAATATTGTTATAGGTGGGTTGGCTGGCGCAATGCCTCCATTATTAGGTTGGGTGTCAGAAACAAACCAAATGGCAGCAGCCCCTTGGTTACTCGTAATGATAATATTTACCTGGACCCCACCACACTTTTGGGCGCTGGCTATAGCACGAAAAAGTGATTATGAACGCGCTAAAATCCCTATGCTGCCAGTAACACATGGTATCGATTTTTGTAAAACGTGCGTCGTTGCTTACTCTGTTTTACTCGCTGTAGTTTGCGTATTGCCTTATTTAATTGGTATGTCTGGATTAATATATTTAATAGGTGCGTGTGTATTAAATGCAGTGTTTATATATAAAGCGGTTAAATTAAAAATTGCTGGAAATGATGAGGCTGCAATGGACTTATTTCGTTTTTCGATTATTCATTTAATGGTACTCTTTGTAATCTTATTTATAGATAAATGGCTCCCTTTATGAAGCAGTTATGGCTTGGATTAATTGTTATTTTAGTTTTGTTTTTATCAGCATGTTCAAATGAAAATAGTCGACCAGATGTAGATGCATTAGTTTACGAAAATGCAAAGCCACTGTCTGATTTTACGCTAAACGATCAGCGCGGCGAATTAGTGACTAAACAACAATTTTTAGGGCAGTGGAATTTAGTATTTTTAGGCTATACAAGCTGTCCAGATATTTGCCCATTAACACTTGCTAAGTTAAATGCTGTTTATAAAAATTTACAAGCAGATTATCCGCTGCAAGTTTGGTTTTTATCGGTTGATCCAAAACGCGATACGCCAGCTAAACGAAAGCAATACATAGATTACTTTAACCCTGACTTTTTAGCTGTATCAGGAGAGCATAAACACCTTTTTCCTGTAGTTCGAGAGCTTGGTTTAATCTACGCCATTAGCGATAGTAGTGAATCAGAATATGCTGTTGATCATAGTGCCTCGGTCGCTATGGTTGATCAAAATGGAGCCGTTAGAGCTATTTTTAAACCAGAATTTAAACAAGGTAGTGTGCCATTAATTAATGCGACTACTTTAACTGAAGAGTTTAAAAAAATAGCTGATTACTACAAAAACTAGTTTTTACTTTTTAACAATTTTAAAGGAGCTTTAGGCTCCTTTTTTTGTTTTTTAACGACAAGTTAAATTTAATTAAGCATTTTATGGCAATTTTAATAACTAGGGCTAAGCTTTTGTTATGAATTGAATTGACAGGGAATGCACTTACTTAATGCTAAAACTTCCGAGCGAACTTGCTATTTCGCAAGTTGAAACACTACATCAAGATTTACTACAAGAACTCAATAGCAACGATGATATCTGTCTTGATATTAACGATGTAATTTCTGCTGATACTGCCTCAATTCAACTTTTATGCGCCTTACAAAAGCACCTACTTACCATACAGCACAAAATAATATGGGTAGGCAGTAGCGAGGCCTTAACGCATACAATTAATAAACTTGGCTTAAGCCAATACTTAACAACCGAAAGTAAAAGTTAGGGGTATATATGAAAAAAATTTTAGCGGTTGATGATTCAGCATCGATGCGTCAGATGGTGAGCTTTACATTAAAAACTGCCGGGTTTGATGTAACCGAAGCTAAAGATGGTAGTGAGGCACTCGCTATTGCCAAACAGCAAGACTTTGATGCCGTTATTTCAGATGTAAATATGCCAATAATGGATGGAATTACATTAATACGAGAGCTGCGTACTTTACCGAGTTATAAATTTACACCACTGCTAATGCTCACAACAGAATCGGGTTTAGAAAAAAAAGTAGAAGGTAAAGCTGCAGGGGCAACAGGTTGGATTGTTAAACCATTTAATCCCGATCAGCTATTAGCGGTAATTAAAAAGGTTATTCGCTAGGGAGCGCCGTGTGAGTATAGATTTAAGTCAGTTTTTTGAAGTTTTCTTTGAAGAGAGTTTTGAAGGCCTCGATACCATGGAGGCTGAGCTATTAAACTTAGTGCCAGGTGAGGAAGATTTAGAAACTATCAACACTATTTTTAGAGCTGCTCACTCGATTAAAGGAGGCAGTGGAACATTTGGTTTTAGCTCCGTTGCTGATTTTACTCATGTACTTGAAACATTACTAGATCAAATTCGCCAAGGTGAACGTGTGCTTAGCACCGATCATGTAAATTTATTACTCAAAGCTGTGGACTGCTTACGGGGTTTACTTGCTGCACTTCAAGGTGAGCAAGAGCCTGATTTAACAGAGGCAGATTCGTTAAAAGTACAATTTGAACATGTACTTGGAATGAAAAACGAAACACAAGCAAGTAAACCTCAAAGCCAAGAACCGCAAACAAGCAGTAATACCTATCAAATAGACTTTAAACCTCATCATCATTTATTTAAAACAGGAAACGAGCCACTGTATATGATCAGTGAGCTTGAAGAGCTAGGCGAGTTAGAAACCACAGCATTTTACGATGAAGTTCCAGAAATCACCGATTTAAGTAGTGATGAATGCTTTTTACATTGGCGCTTTTTTTTAAGCACTAGCCATGATGAAAAAACCATAAAAGAAGTATTTGAATGGGTTGAAGACGATGCCGACATAACAATTGAATTGTGCGGAGGCTTATTTGGCAATGATGAGCCAATACAACCTAATCAAGGTGAAATATCTAAAGCTGTTGAGCTTGAAGAATCCGATTCAATAAAAGTAGCTGAGTTACCAAGTAAGCCTCAGCAACCGGCTGCTAATAAAGAAAAAAAACCTGCAAGTACACCAGAATCCACCTCCATTCGTGTTGGCATTGATAAAGTGGATTCGTTAATAAATATGGTTGGTGAACTTGTTATTACACAAGCTATGCTAAATCAGCTTAGCGAACAAGAAATCACACCAGCCACAATCACTTTACTACAAGAAGGCCTAGCGCAACTTGCCCATAATACGCGTGATTTACAAGAAAATGTGATGCGCATTCGTATGCTCCCGATAAACTTTGTATTTAGCCGTTTTCCTCGATTAGTGCGAGATATAGCACAAAAGCTAAACAAGCAGGTTGAGCTAAAGTTGATTGGAGAGCAAACCGAGCTTGATAAAACAGTAATGGAAAAAATATCCGACCCTATGGTCCATTTAGTGAGGAACTCACTTGATCATGGATTAGAGACTGTTGAGCAAAGGCTGGCGGCAGGTAAAGATCCCGTTGGCACAGTAACCTTAAATGCATTTCATCAGGGTGGAAACATTGTTATTGAAATAATGGATGATGGGCAGGGGTTAAATACAAAAAAAATAAAAGAAAAAGCCATCGCTAACCAATTAATCCCAGCTGATAACCACCTCAATAACGATGAAATAAATGAGCTTATTTTTATGCCCGGCTTTTCAACAATGGATGAGGTAAGTGATTTATCTGGTCGTGGAGTTGGGATGGATGTAGTTAAGAGAAATATTCAATCTTTAAATGGCTCAGTAGAGGTAACCTCAGAGCCCGGTGTTGGTTCTACGTTTACTATTAGATTACCACTTACTCTCGCTATTTTAGATGGGCAATTAGTTAAGGTGGCTCAGCATACTTATATTATTCCGCTCATTTCTATTGTGGAATCTCTGCAAATTGATATTGCTAAAGTGAGTCGAGTGGGTAAAAACCTTGATGTATTGAGGCTTCGGGACGAATACATTCCTATTTTAAGGCTCTACGATATTTTTAATCATAAAAATGCCATTGAATCACTCGATAAAACGCTACTTGTTGTTGTAGAAACAGATAATCAAAAGGTCGGTTTATTAGTTGATGATTTACTGTCTCAACAACAGGTTGTTATTAAAAGTTTAGAGGCTAACTATCACAAAGTTGATGGCGTATCAGGAGCCACTATTTTAGGCGATGGGCGTGTATCACTGATTGTTGACGTTAGCGGCTTAATAAAGCTCTCAGGTTTAAAAAAACCAGGTAGCCAAGAATTAACGATTGAAACGCAAGCCACTTTGGAGGCGTTATGAGCTCAGAGCAAAGCCAGTTAAGTAATCAATTAAATCTTCAGCAACAGCAAGGTGTAAAACAGTTTTTAACTTTTATTATGGCTGATGAAGAATACGGCGTTGATATTTTAACAGTACAAGAAATTCGCAGTTGGGAAGAAATTACAGTACTGCCCAATGCGCCTGAATTTGTAAAAGGCGTTATTAATTTACGTGGAACAATAGTGCCAATTATTGATTTACGGTTGCGCTTTGGATTACCAAGTGTCGACTATGGCCCATTAACGGTGGTTATCGTTGTCAAAATAGAATTTGAATTAGGTAGTAAAATTGTAGGTGTTGCTGTTGATGCCGTCTCTGATGTTTACAGTATTGCAGAGCAGGATGCGAAAGCGGTCCCTAGTTTATCTGAATCGAGTAATTGTGAATATGTAGCGGGGTTGGTGAATGTCGGTGAAAAAATGGTAGCGCTAATTGACCTGCAAAAAACAATGAATATTTAGCAAATAGAAACTAAATGAATAATAAACTTAAAGGTGGTGATGGGCATGGGATGGTTTAGTAATCCAAAGCAGTCAAAATCAAGCAACGATTTAATTGTAGATGCATTAAATAAATCATTAGCGGTGATTGAGTTTGAACCTAACGGAAATATAATTACTGCAAATATGAACTTTCTAAACGCGATGGGCTATCGTCTTGAAGAGGTTCAAGGCCAGCATCACTCTATGTTTGTGGACCCAGATGAAGCTCAGGGCAACGACTATAAAAACTTTTGGCAACGCTTGCGTAACGGCGAGTTTATCTCAGATGAGTTTAAGCGAAATGCTAAAGGTGGAACTGAGGTATGGATTCAAGCAACTTATAATCCAATTGTTGATGAGCAAGGGCAAGTATTAAAAGTCGTTAAATTTGCCACCGACGTGACTGAACAAAAGTTAATTTCAGCAGAAGCTTCTGGACAAATTAGCGCTATAAGTAAATCCCAAGCGGTTATCGAATTTAATTTAGATGGCACCATTATTGATGCCAATGATAACTTTTTAAATGCGCTAGGCTATCAACTCAGTGAGATTAAAGGTCAGCACCATAGGCTTTTTATTGACCCCGAACATGCAAATAGTATCGAGTATAAAGAGTTTTGGGCCAAACTAGGTCGCGGTGAATTTGATTCAGGGGAATATTTAAGAATAGGGAAACAGGGTCAGGAGGTTTGGATCCAGGCTTCTTATAACCCAATTTATGATATGAACGGTAAGCCGTTTAAAGTGATCAAATATGCATCTGATATTACTGAACAAAAAGAGCTTGAAAAAGCATCTCGCAAAGCAGCCGATTTAGCAAATGCGCTTAAAGTTTGCCAAGCTAATGTAATGATTGCTGATAAAGATCTCAATATAGTATTTGTGAACGACCGTGTTCAGAAAATGCTAAAAGTACGTGAAAAAGAATTACAAACTGTATTACCAAGCTTTTCTGTTGATAATTTAATTGGCACCTGTGTTGATGATTTTCATAAACACCCTAACCATCAGCGCGATTTATTAAAAAATCTCGATAAGCCTCATAAAGCCGAATTACTTTTAGCGGGTGTCACTTTCACCTTGATTGCTTCACCTTGGATTAGTCAAGACGGAAAGCATTTAGGCACTATTGTTGAGTGGGAAGATAGGACCAATGAAGTTGCGCTTGAAAAAGAGATTGCTGAGCTTATTGGTGCTGCAGGTAATGGCGAATTAGATACAAGAGTAGCGGAAGATGGGAAGGAAGGGTTCTTTTTACGTTTGGCTCAAGGGCTAAACAGCTTAGTTAAAATAGTTGATGATGCAGTTGCCGACACTGGCAATATGCTAGATGCGATGGCAAGTGGTGATCTATCAAAACGTATTGAAAAAGAATATAAAGGTTCATTTGATAAGCTTAAACGCGACGCAAATGCTACGGCAGATAAGTTAACGGAAGTGATTAATCGCATAAATTCATCGGCAACGCTAGTAGCCAGTGGTGCAGAAGAAATCTCTCAAGGTAATGCTGATTTAAGCCAACGTACAGAAGAGCAAGCCTCGTCACTTGAAGAAACAGCGTCAAGTATGGAAGAAATGACCAGTACCGTTCGCCAAAATGCTGATAACGCAAAAGTAGCGAACGATCTAGCAGAAGAAACATGTGAAAAAGCGATTCAAGGTGGTGAGGTTGTTAATAGAGCCGTTACGAGCATGTCGGCAATTAATGAGTCGAGCAAGAAAATTGCAGACATTATTGGTGTCATTGATGAAATAGCATTTCAAACTAATTTATTAGCGCTTAATGCTGCAGTAGAAGCTGCAAGAGCGGGTGAACAAGGTCGAGGCTTTGCCGTCGTGGCAGGTGAAGTGCGTAATTTAGCACAGCGCTCTGCAGGTGCAGCTAAAGAGATTAAAGAGTTAATAAGAGATAGCGTAGGCAAAGTAGCCGATGGCTCTCAATTAGTTAATGAGTCGGGCGCTACACTTAAAGAAATTGTTGTGTCGGTGCAAAGAGTGACACAAATGATTTCTGATATTACAGAGGCATCTGAAGAGCAAAGTGCGGGTATAGAGCAAGTTAATAAAGCCATTTCCCAAATGGACGAAATGACGCAACAAAATGCTGCCTTAGTAGAGCAAGCTTCTGCAGCAGGCGAGTCTATGGCTGAGCAAGCTAATGAGATGCGTCGACTACTCAATTTTTTCTCAATAGGCCAGCAAGAGATGGCAATGATTTCGCCGACTATGCACACGCCTAAATTATCTCATAGATCGCAAAGTAACTTTGTGAGTAACAAGCCCAGAGGCGATAACTTTGTAGACTCTGCTGATGAATGGGAAGAGTTTTAATAACCAATCTTCTTAATATACCTCGCTGGATACATAATCACAGCGAGGTGTTATTCGGTAGGCTTAATTGAGAGCGAACAATGAAAGAGTTTTTGTGTACCGAACGCGACTTTAAAGAAATTGCTAACTTAGTTTATAACGCGTGTGGAATTGTATTAGGTGAACATAAGAAAGAGATGGTTTATTCACGCTTAGCAAGACGTATTAGAGAGCGTAAACTAACTGATTTTAAAGCATATTTAGAGTATTTAAATAACCACAAAGATAAAGAGTTTGATGCCTTCATCAATGCTATAACAACTAACTTAACGTCTTTTTTTCGTGAAATACACCATTTTGAATTTATAAAATCTGAGCTTGTACCAGCTCTTTTAAAGGCAAATAAAGACAGTAAGCGAGTAAGAATTTGGTCTGCAGGTTGCTCAACAGGGGAAGAGCCTTACAGTTTGGCGATGACTTTAAATAATGCATTTCCAAGCAATTGGGATGTAAAAATACTAGCAACCGATTTAGATTCTAATGTATTGGCAAAGGCACAAAAGGGTATTTACACCGCAGCGAATGTTAACGGCTTAGATGGTGTGCAACTTAAGCGTTGGTTTTTAAAAAGTAAAGATGGTGAAAACTATAAAGTTAAAGATAGGCTGAAAGAATCTATTTCATTTAGGCGCTTAAACTTATTGCAAAATTGGCCAATGAAAGGATCATTTGATCTTATTTTATGCCGTAATGTTGTTATTTACTTTGATAAAGAAACAAAAGACCAGCTGTTTAAACGTTACGCCAATATATTAAATGAACAAGGTTATTTGTTTTTAGGCCACTCAGAAAGTATGGGGAAAGAGCATACGCAATTTAAAAATTTAGGGAAAACTATGTACCAAAAGGGACAAGATGCACACAGAGTTTAGGCCGGTATTACCTAACTTTGAACATATTAAACGATATTGGGATTCAGGCAGAGGTAGCGTTGTTGCCAAAGTGCTTCCGGGTGAGTTTTATGTTTCTAAAAATAATGAGCTGATTTCTACTGTTTTGGGCTCGTGTATTGCGGCTTGCGTTTATGATGAAGTGCTAGGAATTGGAGGCATGAATCATTTTATGTTGCCAATTCAAAAAGGGGCAGACCTTAAAAATGCGCATAGTTTAAGTTGTCGTTACGGCAACTGGGCTATGGAGTATCTTATAAATGAAGTTTTAAAAAATGGCGCGTCTCGATGCAACCTAAAAGTAAAGCTTTTTGGCGGGGGTAAAATTATTAGTGCGATGACGGATATAGGGCTAGGTAATATTAGTTTTGCAGCGGCGTATATTAAAGAAGAGGCATTAAATCTAGTTGCCCACGATATGGGTGGACCATGGCCGCGGAAAATATTTTTTCATCCGAATACCGGTAAAGTTCATATGAAAAAGCTTAAAAACCTACACAACAATACGATTGAAAAACGCGAAGTCCGTTATTTACAAAATCTTAAAAAGCAAGAAGTAGTGACTGATATAGAGCTGTTTTAGGAGTATGCATGATTAAAGTATTAATAATTGATGACTCTCCTTTAATAAGGCGTTTACTCACTGAAATATTACAACAAGCTGAAGATATTACAGTAGTGGGTAGCGCTGAGGATCCCTACGAAGCTCGTGAAATGATAAAAAAGCTCAGTCCTGATGTATTAACGCTCGACGTCGAAATGCCAAAAATGGATGGTATTAGTTTTTTAAAAAACTTAATGCGATTAAGGCCAATGCCAGTAGTGATGATTTCAACACTAACTCAAAAAGGCTCTCCTATCACATTAGAAGCACTCGAATTAGGGGCTGTTGATTTTATAGCTAAGCCGACTAACAACGTAAGAGAGCAATTGAGCCAATATGCATTACTTGTCCAGCAAAAGGTGCGAATAGCTGCTGGAGCAAGAGTAAGAAGCTATAAAAAAGTAGCCATCACAAATGAGCCTATTAATACTCATTTTCAGTTTTTGCTTAATAAAGTAATTGCGATAGGTGCTTCAACGGGTGGAACTGAGGCTATAAAAGAAGTACTTATTAAAATGCCACCAAATTGCCCGCCCATTGTAATTACTCAGCATATCCCTCCTGTGTTTAGCGCTTCATTTGCTGAGCGAATGAATCGTACATGCGCGATAAATGTGAAAGAGGCTGAACATGGAGATAAGCTTAGCGCGGGCTGGGCTTATATAGCACCAGGTGGTTTTCATTTAAGTATTAAAAAACGGGGTGTTAGCCTGTATTGCCAGCTTGATGATGGCGAGCCGGTCAACAGACATAAACCCGCGGTAGACGTGTTGTTTAACTCATTAGTAGAGACTGGGGCTAAAAATGTAGTTGCAGCAATATTAACTGGAATGGGGAGTGATGGCGCAAAAGGGCTACTTGCACTAAAACAAAACGGTGCGTATACCCTAGCTCAAGATGAGTACTCATCGGTGGTATGGGGTATGCCTAAAGCTGCCGCTGAGCTAAATGCGGCAGACGAAATAGTTGCGCTGGATAAAATAACCCAGCGGCTTTTAAATCAGGCCGTTAAGGTTTAGGCGCTTCGATTACCCAAGGCTGTGAAAACCAAAAATAATCACTAGGACTTGAAATAGAAGGGGCAGTACAGTTAAAGCGAGAGCGCCCTTCATTGAGTACTTTTGGTGAGGTTATTTCAACTGTATTTTTATTTATCCATTTTAAATCAGCTTGTCCTACGCTTGATACGTAACAGGCAAATTGACTCTTATGGAAATCACCCATATTAAATTCAATTGTGAGCGCGGGTGGATTTTGTTGTGTAACGCTATCTTGATAAGTTAAATTGGTGATATTAAACGCGCGTGAGTTAAGCTTAGTAATAAGAGTTTCTAGTTTGCTGTAAAAGCCTGATGCAGGAAAACGTGGTAAGCGGCTAAAATTAGAATCTTTATTTACAGCGCCGGAGTGCTGACCAATACCCACAAAACCAAGCTCTGTCACAAGTGCTTGCAGCTCGTTATTAAACTCACCATACGGGTATGCTAAGTATTTATAGTCGTGGCCTATTTCTTCTTTTATACGCTTTTGAGAGCTAAGAATATCTTGCTTAATACGTGATTGCCATTGCGCATCAGTTTCGTTTTCAAGCTTAAGGTGTAAGTAATCATGTTGTCCGCTATGATTGGCTATTAATGCCCCTTTTTTAGATAATTCTTTGAGCTTATCCCACCCCATTACGTAACTCATACCTTCGTCTATTAATTTAGGATTTACAAAGATAGTGTACGGGTAGCCAAACTTTTCTAAAATAGGTGCAGCTTGTTCATAGTTATTGTTATAACCGTCATCAAAGGTGATAGCGACAGTTTTATCAGGTAAGGTTTCACCTTGCTGAAGCGCGCTTATTAACTCATTAAGAGGAATAACGTTAAAGTTGTGCTCTTTTAAATAGCTTAAATGTTTAGTAAAAGTATTCGCGCTAACGCTCGTTACAGCAGGCAGGGTTTCACTAACATGATGATACTGTAAAATAACGGCTGCTTGAGCCCGCACAGATATACTAATGAGGATAAATAATACTAAATGAAACAATTTCTTATACATAATAAGGCACACCATAAAAGCTTGCTGTTGTTAGCGGGTCCGATGATACTATCAAATATCACAGTGCCGTTGTTAGGAATTGTTGATACTGCTGTAATTGGGCACTTAGGAAGCGCTCATTACTTAGCGGGTATTGCTCTTGGCTCTGCAGTTATATCTATTTTATTTTGGCTTGCTGGTTTTTTAAGAATGAGCACCACGGGACTCGTGGCACAAGCGTACGGAAAAAACGATTTAACCCAACTTGCCGCTTTACTTAAACGAAGCCTATTACTTGCAAGCGCAGTGGCTGTGCTATTAATTGTGTTATCCCCATTAATAAAGCACGCTATTGCTTATCTCTCCGCCGCCAATGGCGATGTACTCACCCAAGCATATCAGTATTTTAGCATTCGTATTTTTAGTGCTCCAGCAGCATTGTGTAATTTAGTGTTACTGGGTTGGATGCTTGGTGTGCATTATGGTCGAGGTCCATTTTATTTATTACTCGTCACTAATATCGTTAATATAGTGCTCGATATTTATTTTGTGGTTTATTTAGATTGGGCAGTTGCAGGCGCTGCGTGGGCTTCACTTATTGCTGATTATACGGCTTTAGTATTTGCACTGTTTTTAGTGGTTAAATTAGCTAAAAAGCAAGGTATTGAACTAAATGTACCGAATTGGCTAAGTATTAGCAAAATGGCTGAATTATTGAGTTTGAATAGAGATATATTTATTCGCTCTTTGATACTGCAATTATGTTTTAGTTTTATGACATTCTACGCAGCGCGAATTGGCGAAACTACACTCGCCGCTAATGCTGTTTTACTTAACTTTTTAATGTTGGTGAGTTTTGCTCTTGATGGCGTTGCTTACGCATCTGAGGCAAAAGTAGGGCAAGCTAAAGGCCAAGGAAGTGTTAAAAATATAGAACTATGGGTTAAAATAAGTGTATTTTGGGGCATGCTTTTTGGCGTGTTATATAGCGCTTTTTTTGCATTATTTGGCAGCACTATAATAAAGCTTTTAACCAATGTGCCAGAGGTTATTCAAGAGGCAACTCACTATTTGCCATGGCTAATAGTATTGCCTATTTTGGCCATGAGCTGCTTTTTGTTTGATGGTGTTTTTGTTGGACTCACAAGAGCAAAGAACATGCGTAACAGTATGATACTTTCCGCTGGAGTTGGGTTTTTTGGTGTGTTTTGGGTGTTTATAGACTGGGAAAATAATGGGTTATGGCTGGCTATGAGCTGCTTTATGTTAATGCGCGGGGTTACATTAATCATTAAATATTACCACTTAAAAATAAATAATCAGCTATTAGATTAAATAAATGAATGGTTTATTTCCAGAGATCGGGGTCGTGGTGTTTAGGGCCCATATCTTTTAAAACTTGTGAAAAACGATTAGCAAAAATACCGCAGTAGCCCCAACCGGCAAAAAATAATGCGGGGAGTAAAATTATAACGCCAATTATTTGTAAGCTGTAGTGAGTGTAATACCCAATAGATATGAATATCACGGCTAGCACAAACAGTGCTAAGCCGCGAAAAAAGCGCTTTAAGCTCAGCTTAGGGTTGCTCCCTAAGCGATAGATAAGCTGCTTTAGCATTTAAAAGGCCTAATAGTAAGAGTGATCGCCCGCTTCGTGCTCTGTTATATCAGCAACACCGGTGATTTCTTCAAACTTAGCTATCATTTCTTTTTCAATGCCTTCTTTTAGCGTTACATCGATCATAGAACAACCGTTACAACCACCACCAAACTGAAGTATAGCTATACCTGCAGCTGTAATTTCAACAAGGCTTACTTGACCACCGTGGTTAGCAAGTTGTGGATTTACTTCGGTTTCTAGCATGTGCTGTACACGTTCGTTTAACGATGCATCATCACCTATTTTACGCGCCTTTGCATTTGGTGCTTTTAGCGTTAACTGAGTACCCATTTTGTCGGTAACAAAATCGATTTCAGCTTCTTCTAAAAATGGAGCACTTTCTGCATCTACAACGGCATCAAAACCGTTAAAGTTTAGGCGAATATCGCTCGCTTCTACAGCGTCTTCTGGACAATAAGACACACCACATTCCGCTTGTGATGAACCAGGGTTTACAACAAACACACGAATATTGGTTTGTTGTGATTGATCTGCTAATAGTTTAGCAAAATGCGCTTGCGCTGTTTCGGAAATAGAAATCATAAAACCATCTATACTTGACTAAATTACTCGGATACTGCGTATCATACTCCGCTCATCGTGTTGCGGCTAGTGTTGAGCGTAAAAAGTTGGCATCTATTTTAAGCAATGGTAGCGTGCAAACAACGAACATTTTTTGAGTAATTTATATGCGTTTGGTATTAACATTAATGGTGGTGTTGCTTAGCTTTTCAAGTGTAGCTAAGCCACTTTCGTATTATTTTGAACAAGATGTAAAATTTGACCCTTCAATTCCTACTCCTAAGCAAGTACTCGGTTACGAAGTAGGAGAGTGGCACGTGAGACACGATCAGCTCGTACGTTATATGGAAATACTTGCTGATAAAAGCGACCGTATAAATTTTGAGGTGATTGGCCGCACGCATGAACAACGCCCGCTTGTAATGCTAACAATTACTGCGGCTAATAAGTTATCAAACATAGAACAAACACGCCAAGCTCATCTGGCACGTTTAAGTAATAATAATGATAAAGCCCAAGATGAACCCGCTGTTGTGTGGATGGGTTATAGCGTTCATGGTAATGAATCATCAGGTAGTAACTCATCATTGCTGGTGGCTTATTATTTAGCTGCAGCTCAAGGCGATGAAGTTGATGAGTTATTAAACAACACTGTTATTTTACTTGACCCTTCACTTAATCCTGACGGGCTCGCTCGTTTTGCTAATTGGGCCAACAGTAACCGAGGCATGAACTTATCAAGTGACCCTAAAACCCGTGAGCATGTTGAAAACTGGCCAAGTAGCCGTACTAACCATTACTGGTTTGATTTAAATCGTGACTGGTTATTACTACAACATCCTGAATCGCGCGCGCGTATTGCCAAATTTCATCAGTGGAAACCAAATGTCTTAACCGATTTTCATGAAATGGGGCCTAATAGCAGTTACTTTTTTCAACCAGGTATTCCAAGCCGTAAACACCCAATAACACCGGATGAAAATGTAACTTTAACCAAAGCGATTGCTAACTATCACGCAAAAACGTTAGATAAAAACAACGCACTGTACTTTACCGAAGAAAGCTTTGATGACTTCTATTACGGTAAAGGTTCAACCTATCCTGATGTAAATGGTGGTGTCGGTATTTTATTTGAGCAAGCCAGCTCTCGCGGACATGTGCAAGAAACCATAAACGGTACACTGACTTTTCCTTTTACTATTAAAAATCAGTTATTAACGAGCTTATCAACCTTTAAGGCGGCTGTTGATAACCGAACTGCTTTACTTGATTACCAAGCTAAGTTTTATAATCAGGCAGCTGATTTAGCCAGTGATGAAAGCTTTGAAGGCTATGTTGTTGAAGGTGCAAGTGACAACACCCGTATTGAGCATTTTTTAGAATTGTTAAAGCAGCATCAAATTAACGCTTACCCACTTACTAAATCATTAAAAGCAGATGGTAAGAATTTCAGTACGCATAGCTACTTTGTACCATTAGCGCAGCCACAATACCGTTTGGTAAAAGCGGTTTTTAGTGAGCAAAAAAACTTTACTGATAATACTTTTTACGATGTATCAGGCTGGACATTAGCGCATGCGTTTAATCTGCCATTTTCTAAAGTTAAAAGTAGTTGGGGATTAAAGGTTGCTGATAAAGCATGGGAAAAAGTAGCAACCCCATCATTTTCTCCACTCACCGAGGGTTACGCATTTGGTTTTTCGTGGGATGATTATTTAGCACCTAAAATGTTAAATAGCCTATTACAGCAAGGTATAAAAGCACGTGTAGCGCTAAAAGCGTTAACGGCTAAATCAACATCAGGAGAAATTAATTTTAAACCTGGAAGTATTATTATACCGGCAGGACTACAAACAAATACAGATTGGATTACTCTGCTAAATAAAGCACAAAATGAGTTTGGTATTGCAATTAAACCAATTACATCAGGCTTAACAAGTAAAGGAGCCGATTTAGGGTCGCGATCAATGGCGGTTGTTAGTGCTCCAAAAGTACTGCTTATTGGCGGGCTAGGCGCAAGCCAGTACGAAGTCGGCGAGGTATGGTATTACCTAGATCGTTTTGTAGGTGTTGCACCAACAATTGTTGAAATGAACCGCTTAAGCTCACTCGAATTAAGTGACTACAGCCATATTGTGCTTGCTCATGGCAATTACAATAGCTTATCTGATACCGACAAAGTGGCTATCAAAAGCTGGGTAAGAAAAGGCGGCGTTATTTGGGGTCACAAAGGCGGCGCTAAATTTTTAGCAGATCAGCAATTACTCAAAGCAAGCTACCTATCACGACAAGATGTAGCGAGTGCATTTAATACGACAGGTTTAAGTTATGGTGATAAAGATCATTTAGCAGGGCGTCAGCGCATTGCAGGTGCTATTTTTAATACTAACGTAGATTTAACTCATCCGCTTACATTTTCACTTAAGCGTAATACATTGCCCGTATTCAAAAACAGTACTTGGTTGCTAGAAGCTTCCGATGCACCGTTTGTAAATGTGCTTACCTACACTAAAAATCCATTATTGGCAGGCTTTACCGATGCCGTTAATGTTGAGCAAGTTGCTGGCGGTGCAGGCTTAATTGCTCACTCATACGGGCGAGGAAGTGTTATCGCTATGACAGATAACCCTGTGTTTAGGGGGTATTGGTATGGTACTAGCAGGTTACTAAGCAATGCTCTATTTTTTGGACATACCTTTAGGGCAAATGGCGAACAATAATTACTTTTTGAATTTAAAAACAGGCTTTTATATAGCCTGTTTTTTGTTTAATGACTTTTAGTTATTAATTATATTACCTCCCTGCTTGCTATATGACATTTTCATGAATTTATAGCCCGAGTGCGTTTTTATAATTATTTTTAATTTATTATCTACCTTCATTTAAAAGTATTACCTTTACAGGGCTTAAATATGATTTCCAGAAGACAGTTTCTTTTGAGTGCTGGCACACTCGCATTTATTGGTCTTTCCCGAAGTGCATTTGGTAAAGTTACTTTAGCTAACTTGACCGATAGTGTATTGGCATATGGTTCTTTAATTCCTGACTCTAATAAATTACTCGATTTACCTGCAGGTTTTAGTTACCGCGTTATTTCTCAACTGGGCGATAAAATGGACGATGGCTTATCTGTGCCAGATAAAGCCGATGGTATGGGCTGTATTGCGCTTGATAATGAAAGAGTGGCATTGGTACGTAACCATGAGCTTTCACCAAAAAATATTAAGCAGGCGGCAACAAGTATTAAGTTGCATAAAACGCCTTTAGCTTACGATATATTTAATGATGGTGTAGCGCTCCCTGGTGGTACAAGCCACATTATTTACAATATTAAAGAGCATAAAAAAGAACAAGAATTTCTATCGCTCTGCGGAACAATACGTAATTGCTCTGGTGGTATTACTCCTTGGGGAAGCTGGCTTACGTGTGAAGAAACCGTTGCGGATCAAGCTGATGGGTTAGGTAAATCTCACGGTTATATATTTGAAGTGCCCGCAACGGCAAAAGGTCTGGTAAAACCAGAGCCACTTGTTGCAATGGGGCGTTTTAATCATGAAGCGGCTGCAGTAGATCCACATACAGGCATTGTTTATCTTACTGAAGACAGAGGCGATAGCTTATTTTATCGGTTTATTCCTAATGTGCTTGGCAAGCTTAGTAAAGGTGGCAAATTGCAAGCGATGGCTATAAAGAGTACTCCACAGTTTGATACTCGAAATTGGAGTGAAGCAATAATGCCTCTACATACCAGTTTTGATGTTGAGTGGGTTGATTTAGATGAGCCACAAAGTCCTAAAGATGATTTAAGAGTACGTGGACATAATCAAGGTGCTGCACTTTTTGCTCGAGGTGAAGGTGTGCATTGGGGTAATAAAGAGCTTTATTTTTGCTGCACTAATGGCGGTAAAAAACAGCTTGGTCAAGTTATGAAATACCAACCATCAGAGTTTGAAGGTAAAGAGAATGAAAGCTCATCACCAGGGACAATGCAATTATTTGTAGAAAGCGAAGATGAATCATTATTTAATTTTGGTGATAATTTAACGGTTGCACCTAATGGGCACTTAATCGTATGTGAGGATCAGTATACCGACGTAGTTGATAACCATTTACGAGGTGTAACACCTAGCGGAGGTGTGTATACATTTGCTCGCTTAAACGCGCAAACAGAGCTCGCTGGTGCGTGCTTTTCACCTGATGGTAAAACGCTATTTGTAAACGTATATTCACCTACTAAAACGCTTGCTATTACAGGCCCGTGGGATAGTTTTAAAGGATAAAAGGTTAAACCTGTTGAGTTGATAATTTTAGAATATATTAACAGGTTTAATATACGTGGTAGGTAAAAAGTAAATTAATTTATCGACACAAACATTGGTAACGTTATAGTATATCTATTATGCAGAGGTTTACATTACATTCACTTAGAAACCAAACAACACTAATAAAATATGCATTAGTGCTTGTTGTGCTATTCAGTGTTTTTTCTGCTTGGCACGACACCTCTCACGCATTAAAAGCGGGTCAAGAATGTGAGCTATGCTTAAGTTCTCTTGATTTAGACGATTCTATACCCGCTAAAGTGACTCTGTTTGAGTCAGGCGTTCAGTATTTTTCTTTTACAAAGTTAAATAGTCAGCACTTTTACAGTGTATTTGTTGCAATTACAGGTAACAGAGACCCACCTTTCGTTCTTTAAAGCTAACCAGTTAAACGTATTTCAAACGCTCGTTATTCAATGATAGCGAGTGAGTTTTATTGTGTATTTTTAGAGATAACGACATGAAAAATAATTATTCGCCTTTAGTGATTGCCTTATTAACAGCAATGAGTAGCACGGCATACGCAGCTGACAAAAACATCCAAAAAGATGAAACAGATATAGAAAGAGTGTTAATTACGGCTTCTCCGCTAAAGCGCACCGTGCTTGAATCAAGTACACCTGTAACCATTTTGAGTGGTGAAGCGCTAGATCAAAACCAAGCTGCAACGTTAGGTGATACTTTAAAGAATGTACCTGGAGTACATAGCTCTTACTTTGGTCCTGTTGCAAGTAGCCCCATTATTCGTGGCTTAGATGGACCGCGAATTAAGGTTGTGCAAAATGGTTTAGGTGCCTCTGATGCATCGCGCGTAGGACCCGATCACCAAGTTTCTACCGAAACCTCTACAGCAACTCAAATTGAAGTTTTAAGAGGACCAGCCACGCTTTTATACGGAAGTGGTGCAATTGGTGGAGTGGTAAATGTGGTTGATAACCGACTGCCCACACAAAGACAAGAAGGCGTAAGTGGTGAAGTGTTTGCCCAATACGATAATGTAGCGAATGCTAAAACAGTGTCGACTGATTTAAATGCAGGTTCAGGTGATTTCGCTTTCCATGTTGATGGATATACCCGAAAAACCGATGATTATAAAATCCCAGTGCCGGCAAATATAGATGAAGACGGTGGCAGCACTACACTTGCTAACTCAGCTATTGATGCCAGCGGTTATAATTTTGGTGCTGGTTGGATAACAGATGATACCCGAGTTGCTCTTGCGTATGGCCATATGGACTCTGAATACGGTTTACCGGGTGAGGAGGGGGTATTTATAAAGCTAAATCAAGACCGCTACCAAGGGGTTGTAGATTGGAATAATCTCGATGGTTTTATTAAAGCAGTGCATTGGCAAAATGCGTATACAGACTATGAGCATTCTGAAATCGAAGGTGCTGAAATTGGCACTACTTTTAAAAACGAAAGCATAGAGTCAAGGTTATGGGCTGAACATGCACCTGTTTATGGTTGGAAAGGTATTGTTGGTTTGCATTACAACAAAAGCGACTTTGAAGCGATAGGTGAAGAAGCGTTTACTCCACCAACAAAAACAGACAGTATTGCCGCATTTTTAATGGAAGAAAAAGAGGTGGGTTCACTGCTATGGCAAGTTGGTACGCGTGTTGAACAATTAACGCATAATGTAAATAACGAATTTTTTACTGAGTTAAGTGGATCAAATATTGTTTCATTCGACAACAAAGATTACACAGCCGTATCAGGCTCTGCTGGAGTGGTTTGGAGTATTGACGATAAACACTCACTTGCTTTTAATTATGCCTATTCACAACGTGCACCATCAGCTTCAGAAATATATGCATATGGTCCTCATATTGGCTCCGGCACTTATGAAATAGGCGGTGGGTTTGAGCTTAATAACGACAATGGCCAATATAATGTTGTGCAAACTGGTGAAAGCATGGACAAAGAGGTTTCAAATAATTTAGACATTACTTATCGTTACAATGCAGATACATGGAATGCCAGCGTTAGTGTGTTTAATAATGAGATTAATAATTATATTTTTGAAGATTTTACAGATTTAGTTATTAGCGATGGTACCTTTATTACATCAGCTGACTTTGAGGAGCAAGTTGCTATATCAGGTGAGCCAGATGAAGAAACCGATGGCTTACCTGTTGTGTCGTTTGCACAGCAAGACGCACGCTTATACGGCTACGAGGCACAAGTTGATTGGCATTTAAATGATGACTGGCGCTTAGAAGTTTTTACCGATTATACACGCGCTAAATTAGATGCAGGCGGTAATGTACCAAGAATACCACCAATGAGATTTGGATCATCTGTGCACTACGAGTATGGAAATTGGCATACTGAAGTAGAAGTTATCCGTAACAGTAAGCAAGATAAAATAGCCGAAAATGAAACTAATACAGATGGTTATACTATGCTTTCTGCTTCAGCTAATTATTATCTTGATTTAGGCGATGTTGATATGACTATTTATATTAAAGGCGAGAATTTAGCTGATAAAGAAGGGCGGGTACATTCGTCATACTTAAAAGATGAGGCACCTCTACCTGGTCGTTCAGTTAGCCTAGGTATAAGAGCTCGTTTTTAATCGTTAAAACTAAATTGGCGTTAAACACGTTGTAAAAGCCCAAACGTGTTTAGCGCCGGCTTGCTTTAGGGCGTGTGTAGCCGCATTAAGTGTTGCCCCTGTCGTCATCACATCATCAACAATAGCGACTGTTTTACCGCCCATATCCTCTGTACAAATAAAGGCATTTTTTAAGTTTTTAATACGCTTTGCTTTAGATAGCTCCGACTGGGCTTGTGTTTTTTTATTGCGAATAAGTACGTTATTCAGTGGCGCGTAATTAGCTAAACATGGTTGCCAAACTTGGCTTACTTGATTAAACCCGCGAGTAATGAATCGGCTTTTATGAAGAGGTAAAATAATAAAGGTATCGGGCAAGGTAGGGCTTTGCTCAAAAAACTGCGCTAATTGCTTTTTAATAGTTTGCTGTAATGCTTTTTTATAATGAATTTGGTTACTAAATTTTAGCCGTTTAAGCCAATGCTCAAAGGACGGTTGATAAAAAGCGCAGGCAAATAACTTATCAAACTCGCAATTAGGAAACATCTCAACAATATCGGGTCGGTGCAGTAAATTATTATACTTACTAAAATCAAATAACGGTAAATCTTCAAGGCAATAATCACACAACCCTAAATTAGCTGTAATCGGGCTTTGACATTGCACGCAATAAGAGGGAAATAACCAATTTAAAACAGCTTGTTTCATTGATTCACTCCGTGCATTACAACCACCTATTTAAACGTTATGATAAGCCTAAGTTTGGTAAAGGTTAGGCAAATATGCAAAATGAGTTAGTGTTATTACATGGTTGGGGAATGAATCAGGGCGTATGGCAGTTAGTACAGCCAGAACTTGAGTCTTTATATTCAGGAAATGTACGTAGCCTTGACCTACCGGGATTTGGTAATAGCCTTGTTTGCCCTAGCCCTTATACTTTACATGATGCAGCAGTAATTTTAAGTGAGCAGTTAAAGCCTAAATCTATTTTAATGGGATGGTCGTTAGGTGGTTTATTTGCACTTTATATTGCAAAGCATTGGCCCGAAAAAGTGTCAAAAGTAATTTTAATTGCTTCCACCCCTTTTTTTGCAGAATGTGACAATTGGCCCGGAATAAAAGCAAAAGTACTTACCCAATTTAAAGAACAATTAGTTAATCACAGAGAAAAAACCATAGATCGCTTTTTAGCTATTCAAGCAATGGGTAGCGAGTCGGCACGTGATGATATAAAGCAACTTAAACAATTATTAAACCAATATAGTGCGCCAAAAGTCGAAGCGCTGAGTACTGGCTTGGATATTTTACAAAACGACGATTTACGTGATTTATTTGCTCACTGCCCAGTACCTATCAAAGGAGTATTTGGTCGACTTGATGCCTTAGTGCCTTATAAAGCAATTAGTGAAATGTCAGTACTAAATACTGGGTTTGAATACGAAGTACTAGATAAAGCGTCGCACGCACCATTTATTTCTCATAAAAGTGAGTTTTTATCTGTCGTTAAATCAATGCTTTAAAATAGAGCTAAGAATAGCGCTGTTTAAAGCTTTATTTTGAGCAGAACCTGAGCGATAATTAAACAATGTTTATTTGGTGGAGATTTTAATATGCCAATCGGATCTGTATTTAACAGTGGTGTAGAAGGGTTTAATCGCGCTAGCCAAGGTATTGAAAAAGCCAGTGCTGAGATTAACCGTGCCAGTATAGAACAGCAAGATGATGCACAATTAGCGCAGCAACGTCAGCTTAGCGCAGCACGCCCTGAAGAAGCTGTTACTGCACCAGTAGCACAACCAGCTCGTGTTGATGAAGCGCTTGTTAACTTAAAAGTTGAAGAGTTTAATGCTAAGGCAAACACGCAATCAATTCAAACGGCCGATGATGTACTTGGCACGTTAATCGATATTAAAGTTTAGTAATAATGAATATTGTCACGCCATTTCCGTCTATCAATATAAACACAGCAAATGTTTATACGGAAACTGCACGGCGTGACAACCAACTACGCGAAGTTATTCCTGCTCCCGCATCTAGTAGCGCAAGCAATACAGAAACCAAAGCGCAAAGTGATGCTGAAAAAGCCAAACTTCCAGGCAATAATAGTGATGTATCTACTTACGATGCTACCGGTAAACTAGCTGACGATAAAGCAATTGAGCAGCGTGAAGGCAACTCAGAAAATTCAGAGAGTGCCGATCAAGATGCCGAACAAGAAGCGTCTCAACAAGAAACTGAGCAAGAAGAGCAACAGCTCGAACAAGAACAACAGCAAATTAAAGAACTTAAAGCCCGTGATACAGAAGTACGTGTACACGAACAAGCTCATGCTGCTGTTGGCGGGCAACATGCAGGATCGCCTAGCTATGGTTATGAGCGCGGTCCAGATGGCACCAACTATGCCGTAAGTGGTGAGGTACAAATTGATGTATCTGAAGTCCCCAATGATCCGCAAGCCACCATCGATAAGATGCAAACCGTGCGGGCTGCCGCATTAGCGCCTGCAGAACCATCGGGAGCTGATAGATCAATAGCAGCTGATGCAACACAAAAAATGGCAGCTGCTCAAGCTGAACTTGCGATGCCAGAAGAAGAGCAAAGCGAAGACGATGAGCAAAGTAATAAGCTTTCAGCCAACGAAACCAGCACTGCAGAATCAGAAAGCGACACGAATACAGAGCAATCTCGCGATGCCGATGTGGAAGCTCGAGCTGGGCGCATTGCCAATTTTTATCAAATGACGAGTTCACCACAAAGTGAAAGTGGCTTTTCGGCGTATGGTTAATAACTTCGTAAAATGAACACAAAAAAACCGCTTACGCGGTTTTTTTCGTTTTAGCTTAGCTGTACAAGTATTATTTTTTCACTTTAGCATTAGCGAACGCATCGGCAAATGCATTACCCATTAACGCATTACCGTTGTCACGTTTAGGCTTTGCAGCACGAGGTTGTGAATTATTAGCACGTGCTTGTGGTTTTTGCGTAGCTGGAGCTGCTGACTTATTACTTGTATCAATATCGTCATCTAAACGCATAGTAAAGCTTATGCGTTTACGTGCAGCGTCTACTTCAACTACTTTCACTTTTACAATATCGCCCGCTTTTACTACTTCGCGTGGGTCTGATATAAATTTATTCGTGATTGCTGAAATATGCACTAAACCATCTTGGTGAACACCTACATCAACAAATGCACCAAAGTTAGCAACGTTTGAAACCACGCCTTCTAAAATCATACCTGGTTTTAGGTCGCTAATTTTTTCAACGCCAGCTTTAAACTCAGCTGTTTTAAATTCAGGACGCGGATCGCGACCTGGTTTATCAAGCTCAGTAATAATGTCGGTAACGGTTGGTAAGCCAAATTTTTCGTCAGTGTAATCGTTAGCAGCAAGTTTAGTTAAAAAGTCGCTGTTACCAATTAGATTACTGACATCTACGCTATTGCGTTCACAAATACGTTTAACAACAGGATAAGCTTCAGGGTGAACTGATGAGTTATCTAGTGGATCGCTACCATTGTTAATACGTAAAAACCCAGCCGCTTGTTCAAATGCTTTTGGACCTAAACGCTCAACCTTTTTAAGCTCACTACGTTTAGTAAAAGTGCCGTTAGCATCGCGATAATTAACGATATTTTGCGCTAATGTTTTGTTCAAACCAGATACGCGTGTAAGTAGCGGTACCGATGCCATGTTTAAATCTACACCTACTGAGTTTACACAGTCTTCAACTACTGAAATAAGGCTTTGGCCTAATTGGCTTTGCGATACATCGTGTTGGTATTGGCCAACACCAATTGATTTTGGCTCAATTTTAACAAGTTCAGCAAGTGGATCTTGAAGGCGGCGCGCAATAGAGACAGCCCCTCGTATAGAAACATCTAAATCTGGAAATTCATTAGCTGCAAACTCAGAAGCTGAGTAAACCGATGCGCCGGCTTCGCTAACCATAATTTTACTAAGTTTAAGTTCGCTGTTTGCTTTCATAAGCTCAGCAACCAACTTATCTGATTCGCGTGATGCAGTACCGTTACCAATCGCAATTAGCTCAACTTTATGCTGACGACAAAGTTGCTCTAACGTACGCACTGATTTATCCCAATGATTTTGTGGAGCATGAGGGAAAATAGTTTGTGTAGCTAGTAATTTACCTGTGCTATCAACAACGGCAATCTTACAGCCAGTACGAAGGCCTGGATCAAGACCTAAAGTAGTACGAGGGCCGGCAGGTGCTGCCATTAATAAATCTTTTAAGTTTTTGGCAAATACGTCGATTGCACCAGCTTCTGCTTTTTCGCGCATTGCTGCAAAAAATTCATTCTCTAGGTGCAACCCTAACTTAATTTTCCACGCCCATTGCACAACATTTAATAACCAAGGACTTGCCGCTTTATATTTAATATCTAAACGGTAATGCTCCGCAATCATGTTGGCACATAGTTGCGCTGAATTTTCAGCGCTAGGCTCTGGGTTAACATTTAACTGAAGTACACCTTCATTTCGGGCTCTAAGCATAGCAAGCGCACGGTGAGAAGGTACTTTTTTGAGAAGTTCTTGATGCTCAAAGTAATCACGGTATTTTGCACCAGCTTGCTCTTGGCCTTTAATTACGGTGCTTTCAATTGCACCGTTTTGGCTTATGTGACTTCTAAATTTAGCAAGTAATTTTGCGTCTTCAGCAAAGCGCTCCATTAAGATAAATTTAGCGCCTTCAAGTACCGCTTTTGTATCTGCAAAGCCTTTTTCAGCACTTACAAATTGCTCGGCTTGTTGCTCTGGGTCAAGGTTAGCATCTTTAAATAGTGCATCTGCAAGAGGCTCTAAACCAGCTTCAATTGCTATTTGGCCTTTAGTACGGCGCTTAGCTTTATAAGGTAGGTATAAATCTTCAAGTTCAGTTTTACTTTGTGCATTAGTTATATCGGCACTTAGCTCTGGCGTTAATTTATTTTGCGATTCGATGGTCGATAAAATAAAACTACGGCGTTCTTCTAGTTCACGTAAGTACGATAGACGTTGTTCTAAAAGGCGTAATTGGGTGTCGTCTAGGCCACCGGTAACTTCTTTTCTGTAGCGGGCAATAAAAGGAACAGTTGCGCCTTCATCAAGTAATTTTGTAGCTGCAACAACCTGTTGCTGCTGTGCGTTTAACTCACCGGCTAAACGTGCAGAGATATCGCTCATGCAAAAACCTTTTTATACAATAAAATAAGACCAGAAGCGTGTTACTGGCGCCGTTAATTGCTTGAATAATATCACAGGAGGTAGTAATAAAAAGCTCTTAAAGCAAGCTATTTCACTTGCTTTAAGATGGTTGGGAAGGGAGTAAATCAATTCAACTAAAAGAGCGCCCTAGTGAGGGTGCTCAATGTTTTCTAATACTTCACTGAAAGAGTGAGCAATAGGGCTAATATGCAGTGGAATATGTAATGTTTTAGCTATTTGGCGAGCTGAAATTAGACCACAAATTTCGCTACTTGCTGTTGTAACTAATAAAAACATTGTGCCCTGATGCTCCATCGTTTGCAGCGCATCACCAATGCATGCATAGCTTAAGCTTTGCATGCTTACACCTGTAAGACGGTTAACTGGTGTCATAATATCGCGCAAGCTTACTTCGCTTCGTTGCATATTTAAGCGCTCTGCAATAATAGTAATTTTAGAGCTTTGTAAATCGGCGCTAGAAACTAGGCCAATTAATTTTTGGTTCTCGTCGGTTACTAAAACAAAATCAGATTGTTGTGCACTAACTTGTTTAAGTGCATCTGTAATCGTTGTTGTATGTTCTGCACGAATAGGCGTTTTTTGAGTAAAGTTATTTACCATTTTTAGCGCTGGAGATGATAAATCAATCAATGGTTGGTCATCTGCAAATGTGCTTGCTATAACGCCGTGAGAAACATTCTGAGTACGCAATTCTTTAAAGTTAGACATAGTAGTCACCTTAGTAGTTATAAAATTTAATTAAGTTGTAAAATAATGAATTAAATTAAATAGCTAGGTGGTCCGCGTTGGTATGCAGTGCTAAAAGGTCTGTTTAGATTGGTGCTCTTATAAAAAGAATCTACGACATTAGGAAGTGGTTGAAGCGACCTAAAGGTAATAGTATTAACGTGAGAGTCTACGTCAAAATCGAGGTTTGCTTGGTCAGGAATATCACAAGCAATAAAGTGATTAGATAGTTTAGCGTTATCAAGGTTTACGTCAGTGTTGCTGGCATGCAGCGTCAAACTTACACTCATTAAAAGTGCAAACAATACGGCATTACTAAATATGCGCTGTACTATGTTTGACATAACCACGACCTTAATTAACTGCTTTCAAATTAAACAAATCAACTTGAATAATTCAGTTATAGCTTATTGCTTTAATTTACACAATCAAAAGTTAACATGATCTGAATCAAAACTTTTTATTTCTTTTTTTGGTAATCGATACTGTTTACATACCACTGCTTTTTACCCTGAGGAGTAGGTACTTCAAAATCGTCGTCCACTTGTTTTTTAATCAGCGCCCGCGCCATAGGTGAGTCTATTGATATGTAATCTTTACGGTCGTAAATTTCATCAGGACCTACAATTCTGAATTTTTTAACTTCACCTTCTTCGTTTTCAATTTCGACCCACGCACCAAAAAACACTTTTCCATCTTGCACGGGAGAGTAGTCGATGATTTTTAAATCAGGTATGCGTTTGCGTAAATAGCGTACCCGACGGTCAATTTGGCGTAGCAAACGCTTGTTATATTGATAGTCTGCGTTCTCAGAGCGATCTCCGAGGCTGGCTGCCCAGCTTACTATTTTTGTTACTTCTGGGCGTTTAACGTTCCATAGTTGGTCGTGTTCTTGTTGTAATTGTAAGTAACCTTCGCGGGTAACTAAATTTGTTTTCATGGTGAATTCTTTATTGGCTCTAATGGTGTGCACGTTATTAAATTTGTCAAAACTTGTCGAGCGTAAAATATAATAAAGTACGAGTAAGTAAGCTTTGAAATGTTCAGTAACAATCTAAGCAAGTAATTAGTTTTTGATTATTAAGTTTTTCATTTATATTAACTAGTAATTGGATATAAAAATAAGAAAGAGATCATGGGACACGAAACCACAAAAGTATTAGTTGTTGATGACGATATGCGCTTACGCAGTTTGCTTGAACGTTACTTAGTAGAGCAAGGCTTTATTGTTAGAACCGCAGGAAACTCGGAGCAAATGGATAGACTCCTAGAGCGAGAAAACTTTCACTTAATGGTTCTCGATTTAATGCTCCCGGGCGAGGATGGCTTATCGATTTGCCGCCGTCTACGCCAAAAAGAAAATGAAATTCCTATTGTTATGCTTACAGCAAAGGGCGACGAAGTAGACCGCATTATTGGCCTTGAACTTGGCGCTGACGATTACATTCCAAAACCATTTAATCCACGTGAGCTACTTGCTCGCATAAAAGCAATTTTACGTCGCCGCGCAAAAGAAGTGCCAGGCGCACCTGCTGCTGAAGAAAACTTAATCGCTTTTGGTAAATTTACGCTTAATTTGGCAACGCGCGAAATGAGTGAAGGGGATAAAACAATATCGCTTACCAGTGGTGAGTTTGCAGTGCTTAAAGCGCTTGTTTCGCATCCGCGTGAGCCACTTAGCCGCGATAAGCTAATGAACTTAGCGCGTGGGCGTGATTACAGTGCGCTTGAGCGAAGTATTGATGTGCAAGTGTCGCGACTTCGACGCATGATTGAAGTAGATGCTGCTAATCCACGTTATATTCAAACCGTTTGGGGTTTGGGGTATGTGTTTGTTCCCGACGGTGAAAAGTAATATTTATGGGCATGTTTCCGCGCAGTGCTTTTGGACAAACTGTTTTTTTAGTGGCGGCTCTGCTACTCATAAATCAAATAGTGTCTTATGTTACGGTTAGTTTTTATGTTGTAAAACCAACCATTGAGCAAGTTAACTTGATGCTTGCTAAGCAAATTAAAACGGTATTTATTGACTGGGAAGATGGCGTTGAAATAAACGACGAAGTATCTGCAAAGTTTTTTGAAATCACTGGCATTGAAGTGATGACTCAGCGAGAAGCAATGCGCCAAGGGCTTGGGCAAAGCCGCGAGTATTCTATGCTATCGCGTAGTATGACTGAGCAACTTGGCGGTTATTCTCGTGTACGTATAAGCCAAACTGATCCGTTGATTTATTGGGTGGAAGCACCGCAAGCGCCAGGTTATTGGGTAAAAGTACCGCTTAAAGGCTTTAAAGAGAACAACTTAGAGTTTTTAACGTTTTACTTATCAAGTATTGGTTTTTTAAGTGTGCTGGGTGGGTGGTTGTTTGCAAGGCACCTTAATAGGCCATTAAAAGCACTGCAACAAGCTGCTGTGAAAGTGGGTAAAGGCGATTTTTCTACTAAGTTAGAAGAACAAGGCTCAACAGAGGTAATAGAAGTAACGCGTGCGTTTAACCAAATGTCGCGCGGAATTGCCGCACTCGAAAACGACCGCCGTTTACTAATGGCCGGTGTATCTCATGATTTACGTACGCCGCTTACGCGTATTCGTTTAGCCACCGAAATGATGGTTGATGAAGATGATTATCTTCGTGAAGGTATTATTTACGATATAGAAGACATGAACGGGATTATTGATCAGTTTATTGAGTATCTACGCCACCATAAGCGTGAAGAACTAAGTTGCGAAGATATAAATGCTTTAGTTGCCGAGGTTGTCAATTCTGAGCTTCAGCATCAACGTACTATAACGTTTAAAAGTAATCCAAATATAGGCAATATACCGTTAAGCTCTGTGGCTATTAAGCGTGTAATTACCAATATGATTGGTAATGCACTGCGTTATTCTGAGGGCAATATTGAAGTACTCAGCTACTTTAATTCAAACAAAAAGTATGTAGTTATCGCTGTAAACGATAGTGGCCCCGGCATTCCTGAAAACGAATTAGAGTCTGTATTTGAGCCCTTCAAACAAGGCGATGCTGCACGAGGCAGTGAAGGCAGTGGTTTAGGTCTTGCTATTATTAAACGCATTGTTGATATGCACGATGGTAAAGTAAAACTAGAAAACCGTCCAGAAGGCGGTTTAAGTGCACAAGTATATTTGCCAATAAAAGTATTAACCCCTGCATAGTAAATGCAGGGGTTTTATTATATTAAAGTGCTTTAAAACGAATAGCTGTGCCGCCACTGGTGGCCAGCTCAAGCGTTAGTTTATCGTCTGTAGTTACAATACGTTTTTCGATAGTTATATCGTACGGATTATTTTTCCACTCTGCGTTTTTACCATCTTTATAAATTTGCGCTTCGAACTTTTTGCCTTGCTCTAAAAAGTCGAGTTTTACCTCAATAGTTCGGGCTTTTTCGTCAGTAACAGCACCTAAGTACCAATCGTTTCCTAAGTATTTAGTGCTTTTACGCTCTTTACGAGCGAATACAATAAAGTCGCCTACTTCACCATCAAGAGCAATGCTTTGCTGCCAATCTGTTGGTACGTCTTGAATGAATTGAAACGCATCGGGCTTAGCTAAGTAGTTTTTAGGTAAGTCGGCAGCCATTTGAATTGGACTATACAAAACAACGTAAAGTGCGAGTTGTTTGGCGAGAGTGGTTTGTGGGCGGTTTGTATTGCCTCCTAAACCATTAAAGCTCATATCAAAAATACCTGGCGTAAAATCCATCGGCCCAGATAGCATGCGGGTAAAAGCAAGCATTGGTACATGCTCTGGTGGGTTAGGTGGCGAACCCCATGCATTGTATTCTTGTCCGCGTGCGCCTTCGCGCGCAATCCAGTTTGGATAAGTACGGCGCAGGCCGGTATCTTTAATTGGCTCGTGAGTGTTAATGCTAATTTTATGTTTAGCTGCAAGTTTTACGTTATAAAGGTATTCGTTAACCATAAACTGGCCGTCATGCCATTCGTGGCGAGCAATACCGTTTTTGTCTATACGTTTTATATTTCCGCCATCGGCTACATAACCTGTTTTTACTTGGCTTACGTTTGATTTTTCGTAAAGGGCAAAAGCATCTTCCATTTGGTCACGGTAGTTGCTTACATTGCCTGATGTTTCATGGTGGCCAATGAGTTGTACGCCTTTTTCTTTGCCGTACTGAGTAAGCGCTGCTATATCAAAGTCGTCGTACGGTTTGGTAAAGTTAAATACATCGCCATTAAAATACCAATCGCCATCCCAGCCAATATTCCAGCCTTCAACGAGTACGCCATCAAAACCATACTGTGCTGCAAAATCCATATAGTATTTTGTGGTTTGCGTAGTGGCGCCGTGTTTTTTACCGCTACCCCAAGTTTGCGTGTTTATATGCATACCCCACCAAATACCGACGTATTTACCAGGTTTAACCCACGACACGTCACCGAGTTTATTAGGCTCGTTTAGATTTAGTATTATATCTGAGTTAACTAAGCCAACAGCGCTGTCGGCTATTTGAATGGTGCGCCATGGTGTTTTAAAAGCACCTTGTTTTTTAACGGCGACACCATCTGACCACGGCGTTAAATCGGCAGTAAACGTACCAGAGCGACGCTGATTAAGTACCATGCCTGCGTAATCAACAAGTGCGGCTTCATGAATACTAATATGAGTACCATCACTTGTTTTAAACGTAAATGGTGTGTGGGCTAGTGGAGCTTCGTTAAGTGGGGTGGTGTTGTAAACATATTCGTAGCGGTTCCAGCCACGAGCAGGTATCCACCATGCTGTTGCATCATGACTATTATTTATTGCAAATTCAGTCAGCTCTTTGGTTATTTCTGTATGTTCGAAGCCTACTTGTTGTGGTACTTCGTATCTAAATCCAATCCCACTATCAAATGCTTTAAATCGAATGGTGTAGGTGCCTTTATTTGGCTCCTTTTTTGTAAAAGTAACGGCTACTTCGTTATATTCGTCAACAACGTTTTGACGTTCGCCCCAGGGTTGTTGCCACTGTGTATTAACGCTTTGTTGTTTAATGCTTTTAATTTTAAAGCCGTCGCTAAAGGCCGCTTGTGTTTTAAATTCAAACCCCAGTAAAGATTTGTTTATAACCGCTTTGTTTTTAAATTTTATTGCGTAGCTTGGCGTGTTGTTTTCGTCAGAAATGCTTACTGTTATTTGTGTGTCTGGCGATTTTAGCTCTACGGTTTGTCCGTAGCTATTACTAGCAAAGGCTAAAAGCACAAGTGCTGGTATTCTCATGGTGTGTCCTTAGATGAGTCGGTGGTGACATTTAAGGATAATGACTGTTGATGATTAATACGACTGCCTACATACGTATTCAATGTTTTAAAAAATAGAAAGAATTTGCTGGCTTAATCGGTCTATAATGTAAACAAATTGATAATAGCGACAAGAAAATGATAAAAAGCTTACTTTGTGTATTTTTACTAAGTGTTAGTACTGGAGTTTTTGCAGCAAATATTACAATTAAAAATGCTAATAATGACCCGTTACCTAATGCTGTTGTATGGCTAACTGCAGGAGGCCCCTCTAGCGTTATTCCTCCAGAAGCACCTTATGCGATGACCCAGCAAAATAGAGAATTTAAGCCGCGTATTTTAGTTGTCCCACAAAATGCAAAGGTAGAGTTTCCGAATGCGGACTCAATCATGCATCATGTTTATTCATTTTCTAAAGCTAAAACATTTGAATTAAAGCTATATAAGGAGCACCCAAAAGCGCCCATTACTTTTGATCAAACGGGTGTTGTTGAGCTTGGCTGTAATATTCATGATTGGATGTTAGGCTATATTGTGGTGGTAGATAGCACTATTTTTGCAATCACTGATGAAAATGGACATGTAGATTTAAATGCCAATGCAGGCGAATACACGTTAAGTGTTTGGCATTCTGGGTTTAGCGATATTAGTAAGATTGAATCTCAAACTATTACTGTGGCTACCAACCCTATCACTTATAAAGTAAAGCAGGAAATAGCGGAGCAAATTGATTTTGCTACGGATGAATTTGATGATTATTAATAGGCTAATTAGACTGGCACTTGTAGCCGGTGCTTTATGTTTTAGTAATGTGTTGTATGCACAAGTAAAAGGCTTAATACAAATTAGAGCCGCGCAGGGTGATAATACGCTTAGTTTTCAAGAAGGCGGTATCGGACTATATCGGCACGATACTAAAAGTGATGAGCTTATTCTATCGCAAGGTATTTTAGATTTTAATGTTGATTTAGCATCTAGCTGGTCGGCTCACGGCGTGTTAAATGCGAATCAAGATCCTGACGTTGGCCTTGGTTTTACGCAAGCTTTTGTAAAGTATCAGCCACTATCTAACAGTAACTATAAATGGCACGTGCGCGTAGGGGGATTTTATCCGCTTATGTCGCTTGAAAACCCTGACATAGGCTGGACTTCTCCTTATAACTATACAAATTCAGCTATTAATAGCTGGATAGGTGAGGAAGTGCGTACCGTTGGTGCTGAAGTGACCATTAAGCGCCCAGCAAAACGTTTTAACAGCAGACATAGCTTTAGCTTTGTAGGAGCGACATTTAAAGGCAATGACCCCGCAGGTACTTTACTCGCATGGCGTGGCTTTGCATTACACGATAGACAAACAACGTTTAACGAAAGCGTGCAATTTGCGCCTGTAGCGGCATTAAACGAATACGAATTACGCTGGCAAGCTAATCAGGTTTTACCGTTTGAGGAAGTAGACGGGCGCTTTGGTTATTACGCCGGTATACATTGGGATTACTTAAAGCAGTCTCAATTTAGAATCTACTATTATGATAATAATGGTGATCCTAATACTGTTAATTATAGTTCCGGGCAATATGCTTGGAATACTCGATTTACGAGCGCCGCTTGGCTTTATAAATTTAACAGCAAGACACGTTTTATTGCTCAGGCACTCAATGGCAAAACTGAAATGGGCAGTAACGCATTAATTGATAATGCTTTTTATAGTCATTATTTAATGCTAAGCCATAAAGAAGGCAAACATCGAGTTTCAGTACGTTACGATTATTTTAAAGTTGCTGACAACGACACAACCGCGTTTGACCCTAATGCAAGCAATGGCGAAGGTTTAACAGCAACATGGCGATACCAGCTTACTAATAAACTACAAATAGGGGTTGAAGGCTCAGCCCTTAAAAGTGTTGCTAAAAATAGAGAGCCAATTGGATTTAATGAACGAATCTCGCAGCAGCAAATAATGCTAAATGCGCAATGGCGTTTTTAAAAGTATAAAAAAGGGAGCATTTAAAGCTCCCTTTTTAGTTTAATAAAATTGGTATAGATTATACCAACCTGCATAAATCTTTGATCAATTTAACGAATTAAATTGCACTATAACGTCGTTAAAAATTTTTTATTTAGAACAACTAGATACAAAAATTTTTGCCTAGTTCTAGCGTAATTTTCTTAACGTTAAATAGACCCCATATATAAGCAGATTGGTATTATTTTTTATCGAATGCGCGTTTCATGTAGTTAGGTGTAGCGAGTGCGCCATGATGAATACCGCTATTGTAGTATTCACTGTGCTCGGCTATTTGTGCCGCGCCATCTTCTCTAAAGCCGTCAAATGCTTGTGATTTACGTGCAAGTGTTACTGACCATAAACCGCTTGGGTAAATTGGTTGTGGGAATGGTAATGTTTGTAAATCGTTAAAGCCTACGCTTAGCATTGCTTCGCGCATTTCAACTAATAATGGCATGTGCATAAGTGGCGATTCACTTTGTTGCACTAAAATACCTCCTGGGCGCAGTGCATCTAAACAGCTTGTGTAAAACGCATGGTTAAATAAACCTTCACCCGGACCTACCGGATCGGTGCCATCAACAATAACCACGTCGATAGATTCGCCAGCGGCTTCGCGCATGTATTTAATACCGTCGTCAAACATAACCGTTGCACGGGCGTCGTTATTAGATTCACAAAGCTCTGGGAAGTATTTTAACGACATTTGCGTTACTACTTCGTCTATATCTATTTGCGTTACAGTTTCTACGCCTGGGTGTTTTAATACTTCGCGTAAAGTACCGCAGTCGCCGCCGCCAATAATAACGACGTTTTTAGGGTTTGGATGCGCTAAAAGTGCAGGGTGGCTGATCATCTCATGATAAAAGAAGTTTTCGCGGGTTGTTACCATAGTACACCCGTCGATGATCATTAAATTACCAAAGTCTGTGGTTTCAAACATTTCTACCTTTTGAAAAGGAGACTGTTTTTCATCTAACTTTTTATTAATACGTAATGAAAATGCGCTGCCATCGCGGTCGCTAATTTCAGTAAACCACTTACTTTGATCTAAATTTGCCATAGTTACTATTACACTTTTTAGGTTGAGTATGAAAAAGGGGCAATTCTGCCAGTGCTTGGCGTTTTGCTCAATGACATTTTAACTGATTTGACGAATAAAGTTAGTTAGGAGTGAGTGAAAGTTCAATTTTTGTTAGCCTAGTGGATAGTGACGTATTAAAATGCGCCTTTATACCTAATTGACTAAAGAAGAGTTGCCATGACCTGGGGTTTAGAAACAGCACGCGCCACTTACAACGTTGCTCATTGGAGTGATGGTTATTTTGATATTAATGCACAAGGCGAACTGGTGGCTTACCCAGATGGCGACCAAACAAAACCGGCCATTTCTTTAACGCAATTAACTGAGCAGTTTAAGCAACAAGGTTTAACGTTGCCGGTTTTAGTGCGCTTTACTGATATTTTAAAAAATCGTGTAGACACACTTACTAACGCGTTTACGCAAGCGCGAGCAAATCGTGAATATAACGGCAAATACACCTGTGTTTATCCAATTAAAGTAAATCAACAGCGCTCTGTAGTAAGTAAATTATTAGCGCATCCAAGCGGGCTTGTTGGCTTAGAAGCAGGCTCAAAGCCAGAACTTATGGCTATTTTGGGCGTGGCAAAAGAGCCAATCACTATTGTATGTAACGGCTATAAAGACAGTGAGTTTTTACGCTTAGCGTGTATTGGTCAAGCAATGGGCCACAGCGTAAAAATTGTGGTAGAAAAGCTTTCAGAACTGACCACCTTATTAGAAGAAATAGACAACCTAGGCATTGAACCGGCTATTGGTATTCGCATTCGCCTAAACTCAGTAGGCAAAGGCAAGTGGCAAAACACGGGCGGTGAAAAAGGCAAGTTTGGTTTAACAGCAGGCCAAGTACTAAGTGCTGTTGAAGTGCTTAAAAAGCATAATAAGCTGCACTTAATGCAAATGGTGCATTTTCATATAGGTTCTCAAATTGCCAACATTCGTGATATTCACCGTGCTTTACGTGAATGTGCACGCCACTTTGCTGAGCTGACACAATTAAACGTACCGTTAAATACCGTTGATGTGGGCGGCGGCTTAGGCGTTGATTACGAGGGCTCTGGCTCACGTAGTGCGTGTTCAATGAATTACACCGTAGAAGAGTATGCGCGTAACGTAGTGAATGCATTTGCAGAAGTGTGCGATCAGCATAACCTTACGCATCCGGCCATTATCACCGAGTCGGGGCGTGCTTTAACTGCTCACCATGCGATATTAATTACCGATGTAATAGACGTAGAAAAAGCGCCTAATCATCTAAATCCAGAGCCACCGCTTGAAAATAGCGCATTAGTGCTTGATGAAATGTGGCAGTGTTTACAGCGTTTAAACCCGCGTATGGCATTAGAGATTTATCACGACGCTATGCACTTATTTAGCGAAGCGCACGATCAGTACGTGCATGGCTTAGTAAGCATGTTAGAGTGGGCGAAAATAGAGCAGCTTTACTTTACTATTTTACATCGTGTGCGTGCATCGCTTAGTAATAACGCGCGCGCACACCGTGAAGTACTCGACGATTTAAACGAAAAGCTTGCAGATAAACTCTTTGTTAACTTTTCATTATTTCAGTCATTGCCTGATGTATGGGGTATTCAGCAGTTGTTTCCGGTTATGCCAATCGAGAACTTAACTCAACCATTGACTCAGCGCGCGATTATTCAAGATATTACCTGTGACTCTGACGGTCAAATCCGCGAATATGTTGAAGGCGCTGGTATCGAAACCAGCCTACCAATACCAGAATATAAACACGGTGAGCAATACCACATTGCTATGTTTATGGTGGGTGCATATCAAGAAATTTTAGGCGATTTACATAACCTATTTGGTGACACTGATTCGGTGCATGTAGAGCTTAACGATGAAGGTTATGTGTTAACCAATGCCATAAAAGGTGATAGCGTTAAGGATGTATTAAAGTTTGTTGACTATGATAGCGCTATTTTAGCTGACAACTTTGCGTACCAAGTTAATAAACTTGATGTATCGACGCAGTGTAAAGAAGGTTATTTAGCTGAGCTTAATGCAGGCCTTGAAGGCTATACCTATTTTGAAGATTAATTTGTAAGCAACTGAAAGCGCAGTATTAGTGGCTGCGCAATGTTTAAAGGAATGGAAGTAATGTCAGTTATTCGCAGTGTATTTAGTATTATTTTTTACACAATAAACACACTTTTTTGGTTTGTGCCTATTTTTGTTTGTGGGCTTATAAAGCTTATCCCTATTAAGCCTTTACAAAAGCTTATGAGCTGGGCAGCTAAGCAATTTGCAACTATTTGGGTTACCTTTAATAGCTTAAATCAAAAGTTATTTACGCCAACTAAACTTAATGTAACTGGCCTTGAAGACCTTAAACTAAAGGATTGGTACCTAGTAATAGCGAATCACCAAAGCTGGGTCGATATTTTAGTATTACAACGTGTGTTTAATCGAAAAATTCCATTTTTAAACTTCTTTTTGAAAAAAGAGCTTATTTACGTGCCTATTTTAGGTTTGTGTTGGTGGGCGCTTGATTTTCCGTTTATGACTCGCACGAGCAAAAGCCAATTAAAAAAGAATCCAAAGTTGCGTGGCAAAGATTTAGAAACCACGCGTAAAGCGTGTGAAAAATTTAAAGAAATGCCAGTAACCGTAGTTAACTTTGTAGAAGGCACTCGTTTTACTACGCAAAAGCATGAACGTCAAAATAGCCCGTTCCCACATTTATTAAAACCAAAAGCGGGTGGTATTGCTTTTGTAATGCAAGCAATGGGCGAGCAAATTACTAAAGTGGTTAACGTAACAATTCACTACCCTGATGGCATTCCTACTTTTATGGATTTTGCTGGTGGTAAGGTAAAAAATATCAACGTACACGTGGAAGTAAGGCCGGTAAGCGAAGAGCTTATTGGTGACTACACCGGCGATTCTGAATTTAGAGTACGCTTTCAAAGCGAGCTAAATCGTTTATGGGAAAATAAAGAGCAAACATTACAATCGCTCGAAAAACACCCCAAATAAAAGGCAAAAATATGAGCTTACAGTTATGCTAAAAAAGTGGTTACCAAATTGGCTTAACGGCTTAATTGTAGGCTGCGTATTGTTTTCTAACATGATACTTTTTGGCTCGCTAGTATTTGTACTGGGCCTTATTAAGTTATTACTGCCTTTGCCTGTGGTTAACTCTATATTACACAGCGCTTACCGAGGTTGGTGTAACGGCAACCGTTTAGGGCTTTGGTTAGGTTGCCCTAATATTGTGGTTGATATAAGTGGCGACTTAAACTCAAAAAGTTGGTATTTACTTATTTGTAACCACGCGAGTTGGTTAGATATAACCGTACTTAGCTCATTACATGCATTGCCTGCCCCTAAGTTCTTTTTAAAAGACGGGTTAAAATACATGCCTTTTATTGGGACTGGTGCGTGGGCTATGGGTATGCCGTTTATGAAACGGGTAAGCAAAGCGCAACTAGCTAAAAACCCAAAGTTGAAAGGATTAGATGTAGAGCGCACCAAGCGTAGCTGTCGTAATTTTCGTCATCATCCTACTACCATCATTAATTTTGTTGAAGGTACACGCTATACGCTAGCCAAACATAAACTGCAACAAAGTCCTTTTAAGTATTTATTAAAGCCTAAAGCGGGCGGCATTGCTTTTGCGCTTGAAGTATTAGCCGATCAATTTGATGCCATGCTTAATACAAGTTTAGTGTATAGCGGTAAAACAGATCATGTTTGTCGTAACTTGTTAAAAGGTGAGCTAGATTCTATTTATGTTTCAATAAACGTAACGCCCATTAATGAAAGTATGCAGGGCAGCTATCAAAGCGATGACGTATTTAAAGTTAATTTTCAACATTATGTGAATGAGCTATGGGTTGCTAAAGATCAGCAGCTTGCCGACATTTATGCTCAACAAGATTTATCTGAACCACAAATCAGTAAGGAAATTGAAACACTATGACCAACACCCACCTACAGGAATTAATTGCTCCTTGGTTTGAAAAAGTACCCGACGCGGATTTTCTTAGCTCAATCACTGCAGTCTCGATAGGGATCTTTTCTTTATTAATTGTTTACTTATTTACTCGTAGGTTAATGTTACCTGGCATTCAAAAAATAGTGACGAGGCTTTCCCCTGAGCGAATTGGTGCGCTTTCGCCTATGCTTAATAAGCTAAATAAACGTATTGCAGGAATGCTTTGCTGCGTATTGTTTTTAGCTACATTTGATAGTGTATACCCAGTTAACGAAATAGCAGCAGAAATACTAAAAACGATAGGACAAGCTTTACTTATTATTTATGCCGGGTTCATTTTTAGTAGTATTGTGAGCATTGCGGGTACTATTTATAACCAGTTAGAGTTTGCACGCGAAGTACCCATTCAAGGCTTAATTCAGGTTGTTAAGCTAATAACCTTTATTGTGTGTGCAATTTTAATTGTGAGCATTTTTCTTGAGAAGTCACCTACTTATATTCTCTCTGGCTTTGGTGCTATTGCTGCCGTTACGTTATTAGTATTTAAAGACACTATTTTAGGCTTTGTAGCCAGTATTCAAATAGCAGCAAACCGTTTAGTAACCTATGGTGATTGGATTCAAGTAGAAAACTACGGCGCCGATGGCGAAGTAATTGATTTGGGTTTAAACACTGTAAAGGTACGTAACTGGGATAACACCATAACAACTATTCCAACTTATATGTTGGTAGCGGGTTCATTTAAAAACTGGCGCGGCATGCAAGAGTCGGGCGGTAGGCGTATTAAACGTTCACTTAACATAGATATGCACAGTATTTGTTTAGTGGGTGATGAGTTTAGAAAGCAAATTGATGCGGCTATTCCGCTTCATGACTATATCCGAGTAACGACATTACCTGCTCAGGTTTCTAATTTAGGGCTGTTTCGTCGTTATGCAGAAGGCTATTTAAAACAGCACAGTAAAATTAATACGTCGCTTACGTTAATGGTACGAGAGCTACAACCACTTAATCATGGTTTGCCTATTGAGTTTTATTGCTTTAGTGAAGATAAACGCTGGATTTCGTACGAGCACTTACAAGCCGAAATAATGGATCATTTGCTTGCGGTATTACCTGTGTTTGGGCTTAGGGCGTATCAAAGTGTTAGTGGGCAGTTAAGCCCTCCCAACGAGCAACAAACAGATAAGCCAACATTTAGAGTGATGGCAAATAGTGTTGTAAAAGACCCACAGTAATAAACAAAGCTAAGAGCCACCAAATAGGTGGCTTTTTAAATTGCAGCCATGCAAATACAATTATTACTAACGCAACTTGCCAAAGACTATGCACAGCTGATGTCCAGATTGGCGAATACAGTGCAGCCGCTAAAAAACCGACTACCGCAGCATTAAGCGCCGCTATTGAGCTTGCAAAGCGTGGCTTACTTGCCAAGTTAATCCAGCTCTTTTGAAACGCAAGTATAAGTAAAAAACCAGGCATAAATATAAGTAGTGTAGCTATAAGAGCACCCACTAAAGGTTGCTCTGTAGTAAGTTGTGCGCCTAAGTAAGTAGCAATAGTAAACATAGGTCCTGGCACCGCTTGTGCACTCGCGTAAGCACTTAAAAACTGATCATCACTCAATGCTGGTACGCCTGCTTGAAGTACCGGCAGTACTACGTGTCCGCCGCCAAACACCATTGCACCTGCTTGGTAAAAAGGGGCAAACAAAGCAAACTCATGGCCTAGTGGAATAAAGCTCACACCAAGTAAGAGCGCAAATAACCCCAGTGCAATCCAATTAATATAGCTTTTTGTACTGCTAACATTTTTTGTGGGTGTACCAAGTTTTAATAAAGGCCATATAGCACCTACTGTTGCAGCGGTTATTAAAATAGCGATTTGAGTGGCCATCATTGGAAATAATACTAAAGCAAGTGTACTCATTACGGCAAGTAACTTAAGCGCAGCACTTGTACAAAAGCTTTTAGCCATACTAAGTGTGGCATCAGCAACTATAACAACGGCAAATAACTTTAAGCCTGTAATAATAGCAAAGTAAACAGCGTCAAACTGATGTGCACTTACAGCAAGTAGCACCATTATTAAAAACGAAGGCAGAGTAAAGCCTACAAAGGCAGCTATACCACCCAGGACGCCAGCACGCTCAACGCCAATAGCAAAACTAACTTGGCTAGAGCCTGGTCCTGGCAGTGCTTGGCTTAAACTAATAAGTTGTGCGTAACGAGTATTGGTTAGCCAATTTAACGAGTCTACAAAGTGACGTTTAAAATAACCTAAATGCGCAGCGGGGCCACCAAAACTCATGCACCCTAGTAAAAAAAACTGTCTAAAAATAGCAATTAACATTGCGCCAATATCCTTTGTAAAATTCATTAAATTGTCACAGCGTAGTATGACATTTTTATTAAAATGGCACATTAGTTTGAGGTCTGTTTAACAATCAAGCAAGATGCGTTGCTTTTAACACTCTCTTCATAGTTTGTTCATACATGTATTTGCATACTCTTGCTAAATTCTTAATGAATAAGGTATCACCATGACTTTAACTAAATCACTTTTAAGCGTAACCGTAGTAGCTGTATTACTTTCTGGTTGTGAAATGAATAACACAGGTAAAGGAGCCGCTATAGGCGCCGCAGCCGGAGGTGTATTAGGTAAGGCTACGGGTAATCATAAAGATAAACGTATTTTTATTGGTGCAGCTATTGGTGCACTTGCTGGCGCAGCTGTTGGCGACTACATGGATAAGCAAGAAGAAGCATTTCGTGATGAATTAGCGGGCTCTGGTGTAGAAGTAGTACGAGAGGGCGATAACTTACGTTTAGTAATGCCATCAAACATTACGTTTGCGACTGCTCAATCTTATATTTCATCAGGCTTTAACGATACGTTAGATGCGATTGCTAAAGTAATGAACAAGTACGAAAAAACCTACCTTAGTGTAGAAGGTCATACCGACAGTACGGGTAAAGATAGCTTCAACATGAACCTATCGCGTGAACGCGCACAAAGTGTGAAAGACTACTTAGTGAACCAACAAATTATGGCTACACGTATTAGCACCATGGGCTATGGCGAAACACGCCCAATTGCAACTAATGATAGTGCAAATGGCCGTGCTCAAAACCGCCGTGTAGAAATTCAGATAGTGCCAAATACCGAAGGTTAGTCTTTATTAAACTGTAATTCACACAGTTTTTGATACAACGGGTTACTTGCTAATAACTCTTGATGAGTGCCCGTTGCTATAATCTCCCCATTTTCCATTACTACAATTACATCGGCATGTTTTACCGTTGCCAGCCTATGGGCAATTATTAACGTTGTTCTGTTTTGCATTAAATGCTCAAGTGCAGCTTGTACATGGTGTTCGCTTTGCGCATCCAGCGCGCTGGTGGCTTCATCAAGAAGAAGTATTTCAGGGTCTTTTAATATGGCGCGTGCAAGCACAATACGCTGCTTTTGCCCACCCGATAACCTCACACCTTGCTCACCTAAAAAGCTGTTATAACCTTGCGGTAACTGTTTGATAAATTCATCGGCATGCGCATACTTTGCTGCGGCATATACTTGCTCATCGGTTGCACTTGGGTTGCCGTAACGAATGTTATGCATTACATCGGAGCTAAATAAAATAGGGTTTTGCGCTACCATGCCCATTTTATTGCGCAGAGTATTAAGTGATAAATCTTTAATGTTTACATCTTTAAATTTAATGGCTCCGCTAGCCGGATCGTAAAAGCGCTGTAGTAATTCAAATAATGTTGTTTTACCTGCGCCAGAAGGGCCAACAATTGCCACGGTTTGGCCTTGATTTATATTTAGGCTTATTTTATTAAGCGCGCTTACGTCTGGGCGAGAAGGGTAGTTAAAGCTTATATTTTCAAGCGTAATAGCAGGGCTACTACTATCATGCAGTAAATGACTATCTTGTGGATTTAGCGGGTTTTCAATCTCACTTTTAACAGCAAGTAACTCAAGTAATCTCGCCGCAGCGCCTGCTGCACGTTGTAGTTCGCCATATACTTCAGCAACGGTTGCCACCGACATTGCAACCATAATAGCGTAAAACACAAACGCACCTAGCTCCCCCCCGCTCATGGTGCCTGCAAGTACGTCATTACCACCTACCCATAACATAGCGCTAATGGCACTAAAGGTTAAAAAAATCACCACGGCTATTAAAAATGAACGTTGCTTAATACGTTTTTTAGCCACGTTAAAGGCTTTTTCGGTCTCAAGCGCAAAGGCATGTTGCTCTTGCTCTTCATGGCTATAGCTTTGCACTACTTTAATATTTTGTATGATTTCTCCGGCATAGGTACTTATGTCGGCAATGGCATCTTGGCTAGAGCTTGCGAGTTTGCGTACCTTGCGACCAAATATCATCATGGGTACAAGTACCAGTGGTACACAGGCTACAACCACTAAAGTAAGTTTTAAATTAGTGAACAACAGCATAGCTAAGCCACCAATCAACATAAGTACACTGCGCAGCGCCATAGAAAAAGATGAACCGATAATTGATTGCAGTAATGTGGTGTCGGTGGTTAAACGCGACATAAGCTCGCCACTGCGGTTTTCTTCAAAATAGCTAGGGTGCAGCGTTACAATACGATTAAATACGGCTTTTCGAATATCGTTACTGACTCGTTCGCCAATCCACGACATTAAATAAAAACGGCTAAAGGTACCTATCGCTAATAAGCTGATTAAACCAATAAGTACTAATACGGCCTGCTGTAATTGGGCCTTTGATCCTGCAATAAAGCCATGATCAATAACAAATTTAACACCTTGCCCTAATGACAAGTTAACGCCTGCGGTAACTAATAACGCAGCTAGGGCGGCTACTACCATCCATTTGTACGGTTTAATAAACGCAAAAACAGGTAATAAACTGCTAAACGCAGCTTTTTCGGATGCAGAGGTGTTTTTTGACATAGTGGATTCTTTTTAAAGGTTAAGGTATAGATATGGCACTAAGATAATAAAAATCAATACTCTTAAATATTAGCATCAATAAGGAAACGTTATGACTACTGCAACCGTAAGTGGAGAATTTAATGTAAATCTAGCGCCAATAGAAGGCTACGCAAGCGGCCAAAATGGTATTAACTTAGGGCGTATGTCGATAGATAAAACATTTAGTGGTGTGCTTAATGCTACCAGCCAGGGCGAAATGCTAAGCGCCATGACACCAACCCAAGGCAGTGCCGGTTATGTTGCCATAGAGCAAGTAATAGGTGAGCTTGACGGCAAAAAAGGCAGTTTTGTACTGCAGCATTTTGGCACGATGGATAAAGGGCAAGACAGCCTAATTTTAAATGTAATACCCGATTCAGGCACTAATGAGTTAGAAGGGTTAACTGGCAGTATGAAAATACGTATTGAGCAAGGAATTCACTACTACGATTTTGAATACACTTTATAAAGTACACAAGGACTAAAATGCAAAAAGTAATCGAATTTAGAAAGACCCGTTTTTTGGGTGGCGTAGATATAGTCGCACTGAATGATCGCATACAGGAATTAAACCAAGATGGTTGGAAAGTAATAAACGCAGTGCCATTAACTGGCTTTTATGGGCAAGTGCACGGTTATACATTATTTATTGAAACTGACGAGCTTTAGATGACACTTTCAGTATGGTTAAGCCTAGCGGCTATCTGCATGATGGGTGCAATGTCACCAGGGCCAAGTTTAGCGGTGGTTTTAAAGCACTCGCTTAATGGCTGTATGAAAAACGGTATGCTTGCCGCGCTCAGTCATGGTATTGGCGTTGGCTTGTATGCCGGTGCATCGTTATTGGGGTTAGGCGCTTTAATGACGCAGTTTCCAACTGTTTATCAAATACTAGTTTACTTAGGTGCGGCCTATTTGGCGTATTTAGGTATAAAAATATTGCTAGCAAAACCAAGTAATAACGAACTTGAAGTACAAAAAAGTGAGGTAAGTGAAGCTAAAGCATTACAAGATGGTTTTGCCATTGCGTTTTTAAACCCCAAGCTCGCTATTTTCTTTTTAGCCTTGTTCTCACAGTTTATAGACCCTCAGGCACTTACTTTAAGTGTGGGCATAATTATGTGTTTAACGGTGTTTGTCATTGATACCGGCTGGTATTTGCTGGTGGCATTATTGACCGAGGTTTCTAAAACCCGCTTTGGCTTTACTAAGCAAAACCCATGGCTTGATAAAATACTGGGTGTTGTGTTTATTGCTCTTGCTATAAAAGTTGTTATTAGCTTGTAAGATTGAGTAGAGATTATTGAAGCTTGCAGAGTGTATTTTTAGTTATATAGATAAAGGATTAAAACAATGACAAAACATATTTTAAAAAGTGCATCTTTCGACCCGAAGGTTCAGCAATACTGGATGCTAATGGCCGCTTTTTTTAGTGTACTAGCGCTGGTGACTATTCCGTTGTTACCCATTGTCTTAGCGATTGTATGGCTAGTGGGCGGGCGAATACTCGCAGCTATGTCGGCTGACTTATTACCACAAAAGTTGGTAGTTAAACGTGGCATATTATTTAAAGAAGAAAAATCTATTCCGCTTGAAAAAATAACAGATGTAGGGTTAAGCCAAGGCCCACTAATGCGACTATTTGGGTTGTACCGTTTAAGTTTTGAAACAGCTGGGCAATCAGGAAATGGCGCTTTAGTATCTTTACTTGGTGTAGTTAATGCGAGTGAGTTTAGAGAGGCGATACTTGAGCAAAAAGATATATTGGCTAATCAAGGTAAAACGTCGCAGCAGGCAACAGAGCAAAGTGAGAAAGAGCTACTGAGAGCACTTACTTATAGTGTTAAAAATATTGAGCAGATGCTACTAGTTTTACTTGATGAAAGGCAGCAAAAATAGTTTAGCCTTAAATGTAACGAATGCTCTGCTAACAAGGATGCTTTATGAATAAGGATGTCGAAAATATATTTAATAATTATCCTGAGTTAATTAAAAGTAAGCTCATAAAATTACGAGAGTTAATTTATATCGTAGCACAAGAGCAAAACTTAGGAGCCGTTAAAGAGTCACTAAAGTGGGGAGAGCCAAGTTATAGCGTAATAAATGGCAGCCCCATTCGCATAGGCTTTAAGGGCTCATCGTGTTATTTGTTTTTTCATTGCCAATCAAAGCTAGTAAGCACATTTAGAGAATTGTACTCTCATAATCTTATCTTTGAAGGAAATAGAGCAATAGTGTTAAATAGTGAAAAGCCATTACCAGAACACCCACTTAAAGCGTGTATTAAATTAGCACTGACTTATCACAAAGTTAAGCACTACCCTTTGCTAGGGGGATAACTACCAAGTACTTACGTATGTGCTTAAAACACACTACATATTTGGTTTGCATCACAGGTAATAACGGTCACGTTTTCATAACCCACACGTGTTAATGCTTCTGCTCCCAACGTTGCGCGAGCACCACTTGCGCAGTGCACGTAAATTGGACGTGCTGCGTCTTTTTCTATTTCCATTAGTTTCATTTCGAGTAACCCACGCGGAATATTTATTGCTCCAACAGCTGCTTTTGTTGCATGCTCTGCAGGTTCTCGCACATCAATAAGTAAACCTTTATTTTGTTCAAGCTCGAGTTTCGCTTGCGCTGCGTCAATACGGCGTTGGTTAGGTGTGATAATTTTTAGTAAATCAGGGATTGATGTAAGCATGCTTTTTTATTCCTTAAGGTTACGTTTGCGTAATAGTGTGATCATCAGATACCAGCAACTAATAGCAGTTGAATTAAGTTTATTGTAGTAAAAACAGTAAGCCATATTCATCTAGGATCAAAATATTGCAACAATACAAATACGGCAATTATGAGTTCCGCAATTAAAAAATGAGCTATTGAGCTTTATTTAGTATTTTATTTACTATATTCGTTTTTTCTATATTAGTAAATTCTAATGTTAGACATTAACAATGTATATATTTATACTCCAATCACTTTTTATAATAAGAGCATGTTATGGACATCGACTTTATTGCAATGGCTGGGAATGTGGCGCAGGCAGAGCAGTTATTAAAAATTTTAGCGAATAAAAATCGTTTAATGATTTTATGCTCTTTGCAAGATAAAGAAATGAGCGTATCGCAACTAAATGAAGCCGTACCTTTAGCACAATCGGCACTTTCTCAGCATTTAGCTGCACTACGAAAAGCGAATGTTGTTGCCACTCGCCGTGAAAGCCAAACTATTTATTATCGTGTAATTGACGATAACGCAGTGCAATTACTTAGCACGCTATATAGCTTATTTTGTAAAGACTAACGCTTTTAGTTGCGTCAGTAGCGCAGTGAAAGCACAAAAGAATAACCTCAGCTCTATTACTTTTGTGCTATTAATTTTTAAAATGTTTGTACGTAAATAGAGCTCGTACGAAAACAGCTACTATGTTTAGACCAAACTATAGATATGTAGCAGCATGTTATCGCAAGATTTAACTCAAGCGAAAACTTGCGGTGAATACTAACTCAAATAAACGTAGCTATTTCATCAATAGATTTTTTATCCAGTGCATGCGCGGGTATTGTGGCATCGTCACTAGGATAGCCTGCAATAAGTAGCATATACGGGCGCTCGTTATCTTTATCGCGACCACATATATCGGTTAAAAAACTCATTGGTTTTGGAGTATGAGTAAGGGTTGCCAAACCAGCACGATGCAAAGCCTGAATTAAAAAGCCGGTAGCTAAGCCAACAGACTCATGCACATAATAATTCGTATTTTTATCATCGGTGCTTACGCCCCCCTTTTTTTGACTAAATACAGCTATAAGCCAAGGCGCATGTTCTAAGTAAGGTTTATTGGCGTCGGTACCTAACGGTTTTAGCGCATCTAACCATTCTTCACCTGCTCTGCCTTCGTAAAAAGAACGCTCTAGTTTTTCTGCGGCTTCTCTTATTTGTTTTTTTACATCGCTACTGTTTATAGCCACAAAATGCCAAGGCTGATGATTCGCTCCACTAGGTGCTGTGCCAGCTGCTTTTATACATGCTTCAATAATATTTTTTGGTACAGGGCGATCGCTAAAGCTGCGAATGCTATGGCGGCGTTGGCTAGTGGTTAAAAACTCGTTAGCGCGATTTAGCATTTCGTCGTGTGGGTATTCTATAAAGTCGTTTAATGGCTGGCTTTGGTGATCTTGCATGGCTTTTCGCTTCTTATAAAAGTATATGTGGTTTTTATACCGAGTGAATACAGTGCAGGCAAGTGTTATGAGTTTAAATTATGTTTATTTGTTGTTACAAATTTAACCAGTAAGTAACTTATGTTCCTATTTTTCTTGTGGTATAAAACATTATAAAAATAATTACTCATATTCAAGGAAGTAAAAATGCTATCAATAACAGGGTTATCTAAAACCTACGATAACGGCGTACATGCACTACAAGGTGTTGATTTATCTATAGGTAAAGGGATGTTTGGATTACTTGGGCCAAATGGCGCAGGTAAATCATCGCTAATGCGTACCATTGCAACACTGCAGTCGGCTGATTCAGGTTCAATTACTTTTGATGGTATTGATGTTTTTAAAGACCCACAGGCACTGCGCCAACGTTTAGGTTACCTCCCGCAAGATTTTGGTGTGTATCCACGTGTTAGTGCTTACGATTTGCTGGATCATATGGCTGTTTTAAAGGGGATTCATAATAAAGCCGAGCGTAAAGAGTCGGTTGAAGGATTACTTGCGCACACTAATTTATATCAACATCGCTCTAAAGCCGTAAGTGGCTTTTCGGGCGGTATGCGTCAGCGTTTTGGTATTGCTCAAGCGTTATTAGGCGACCCTGATTTACTAATCGTTGATGAACCAACAGCAGGGTTAGATCCTGAAGAGCGTAATCGTTTCCATAACCTGTTAGTAAGCTTAGGTGAGCAAAAAGTCGTTATATTATCGACTCACATTGTTGAAGATGTAGCAGAGCTTTGCCCAAACATGGCCGTACTGGCCGGCGGCAAAATACTATTAGAGGGCAACCCAATTGCCCTTACCGATAAACTCCAAGGGCAAATCTGGCGCAAAGCCATGAGCCAAGAAGAAGCGCAAGAGCTGGAACCACAATTACCGGTTATTTCTAAGCGCCTATTTGCAGGGAAAACAATTTTACATGTAATAGCAGAGCAAGCCCCACAAGGGTTTGAAGCAAGTAATGCAAACCTAGAAGATGTGTATTTTTCTACTCTGCTTAATCATCGTAACAGCCAAGTAGCATAAGGAGGCGTTATGTTTTTTAATATGCTCGCGTTTGAGCTGCGCTACTTTGTGCGCCAGCCTTCGTTTTATGTGACGTCGTTAATCTTCTTTTTTATGGCGTTTTTTATAAGCTCCAGTAGTAAGTTTCCGCTAGGTGGGGCGAATGTTCATATGAACTCGCCTTTCTCTATTATGCTTTTAACCGTTACATTTTGTACACTCGCTATGTTTTTAGTGGTTAATTTTGTTGCCAGCTCCGCTATTCGCAACAGTGAAAGCAAAATGGATGAGCTGGTTTTTAGCAAGCCTGTTAATCCTGTGCCTTATCAAGCAGGGCGTTTTTTTGGTGCTTACTTAGTTGTACTTATTGTATTTTTAAGCGTGCCATTGGGTGTGTTTTTAGGGTCGCAATTTGGTTTGTTAGTTGGCTGGCTCGATGGCGAATTGATTGGTCCTAATAGGCTAATGTACTACGCTGCGCCTTATCTTTATTTAGCAGTGCCAAGTTTACTGGTGCTTTCGGCTATTTTTAATAGTGTAGCGGTCTATTTTAAAACCATGATGTCGGTGTATGTAGCAGCTGTTGTGATTTTTATAGCCTATCAAATTGCCGGCGTTTACTTTGATGATTTAGCATTTAGAAATATTGTTGTTTACGCCGACCCATTTGGCTCTGGTTCGTTAATTGATTTAACACGTTATTGGACTGTAAACGATAAAAACACAGAAGTGCTAACGCTCACAGGTGACCTTTTAGTTAACCGTATATTGTGGGTAGCAATAAGTATTGCAATGTTTTTTGGACTTGGAAAGCTAAGCAACCGCATAGTAACTAAAAAACAGAAGAAGCAATTTAAAGTCTCTGCTTTTGTACAAAATAAACAAGCTGCACTTATCAACAGTGCTAAAAATTATAAATCAGCGGGGATCAGTACTAAATCACAGCTAATAATGCGCAGTATATTCGAACTTAAACAAGTTATATTTAGTGCTCCTTTTATGATTTTAGCGGGTGTAAGTATTGTAACGCTTATGATCCCTCTGTTTGCGCCTATTGGCGCTTATGGCACTACTAACTGGCCTTTAACTCAGAATATGGTCAATATTATTAGTGGTATTTCCGGTTTATTTTTGTTTGTTATTATCGCTTTTTATAGTGCTGAGCTTGTATGGCGAGAGCGACAAAGTGGCATGGGCGATATTGTTGACAGCTTTCCGGTGCATAATAGTGTTTTTTGGGTGTCAAAAATACTGGCTTTAATCGCCGCTATTTCTGGGTTGTTTCTAGTGGGAATGATACTCACAATTACAGTTCAGTTATTTAAAGGTCAATTTAATTTAGAGCTAGGACAGTATTTATTTAGGATTGTTTATTTGTCGATTTTACCGTTAATTATGCTGACGGTACTCGCCTTCTTTTTACAGATTATTAGCCCGAATAAATATGTAGGAATGGGCTTGTTTATTTTGTATTACATAGCGCAAACAGTAATGGATTCTTATGGGTTTGAGCATCATATGTATCATTTTTCGCAAAGCAGTAGTGTACCGTATTCTGATATAAATGGTTATGGGCACTTTTTACTAGCTGCACATTGGTACACACTATATTGGGGCGCGTTAAGTCTTGTTTTAGCGATTGTCGGGTTTGCGTTATGGCACCGCGGTCCTTCACAAACGCTGCGTACACGCCTGTCTATGCTTCGTTATAATATGTCGCTAAAAGGGCAAGCGGTTGCGGTTATTAGTGCATTAGTGTTTGTTGGTGCAGGCTACAATATTTATAACAACACAAGAGTTTTGAACGAGTTTACTACGAGCGATGAGTTTCAAGACAAGCAAATAAGTTATGAACAGCAGTTTGCACAATACAAAGACTTAGCACTACCTATGGTGACCGATGTTGACTTAACTGTTGATATTTATCCAAAAAAACGTGCTTTAAGTGCTGTGGCAAAAATTAAATTTACCAATACCTCTAACGAGCCAATTACGCGAGTATTGATCTCCTCTCCTCAACACGCTAAAAGTTGGGATGTGGCCATGGCAGGCGGTAAGATAGTTGAAAAATTACCAGCGCTTTATTCAGCATGGTTTGAGTTTGAGCAGCCGCTTATGCCAAACGAAATAAGAGAAGGGCAACTGTCTGTTACTCGCGAACATACAGGCTTTACTGATCAAGGCTCTGATACACAATTAGTTGCCAATGGCACTTTTATTAATAACTTGGAACTCCTTCCTAGCTTTGGTTATAACAGTGGTTTACAGGTAGCTGATAAATTTGAACGCCGTAAGCATGATTTACCAGAACTTGAACGTGCCCATAAGCTAGAAGACAGTCAGTACTATACACAAAGTGATTTTGGTGCAGCTAATGGGTTTATTAACTTTAAGGCAACGGTAACAACCGACGAGTCGCAATTTGCGATTACCCCAGGGTATTTACAAAGTGAAAGTGTAAAAGACGGGCGCCGTACTTTTGTTTATGAAATGGATGCGCCTATTTTAAACTTTTATGCGGTGCTTTCGGCAGAGCTTGAAAGTAAAAAGGTTGAGCATAATGGGGTAAATATTGAGGTGTATTACCACAAAAATCATGCATGGAATATTGACCGTATGATTGAATCGGTACAAGACTCGATAGATTACTTTACACAAGCATTTGGGCCGTATCAGCATAAACAGCTACGTATAATTGAATTTCCTAAGTATCGCTCGTTTGCACAAAGTTTTGCCAATACAGTCCCTTACTCAGAAAGCATGGGGTTTATTACAGACTTAAGAGATGAGAGTAAAGTTGACTACCCTTATTATGTTACCGCACATGAAGTAGCGCACCAATGGTGGGGGCATCAAGTGTCGGGAGCAAATGTAGAGGGGAGCGCAGTTATTTCTGAAACGCTTTCACAGTACAGTGCGCTTATGGTGCTCGAAAAACGCTTTGGCGCAGAGAAGCTACGTAAGTTTTTAAAATATGAGCTTGATAGGTACTTAATAGGGCGTACAGGGGAAGCCTTTGAGGAAATGCCACTATATAAAACGCAGTCTCAACAATATCTTCATTACAATAAAGGATCAATTGTGATGATGGCGATTTATGATCGTTTAGGTGAAAAACGTTTAAATGATGCACTCAAAGCATTTTTAAATGAGTTTCAGTACCAATCAACACCATACCCAACTACGCTTGATTTACTTAGCTATTTAAAACAAGACGCAACGCAAGCAGAGCAAAGTTTTATTGACGATCAGTTTAAATATATCACCTTGTATGAGTTTGAGATGAAAGATGTGTCAGTTACAGATAGCGCTGATAGCGAAGGCTTTTATACCGTAACTCTTAATGTAGAAGCCGTTAAGCAGCATGCCGATGGCCAAGGTGAAGAAACCGAACAACCACTCGATGAGCTAATTGATATTGCATTATTTAGCGATGATCCTGAAAACTTACTCGCTGAAGACTTTGTTATTTATTCGCAAAAGCATCAAATAGTGTCTGGTACCAATACTATTGAGCTAAAAGTAAAAGAAAAACCATTATTTGCGGGGGTAGATCCTTACATTAAGCTGGTCGACAAAGACAGTAAAAACAACTTAGCTAAGTTTTAAAGTCTATTTATTTACTAAGCACTTAAGTTGACTACTTTAAAGGCCGCATTTATGCGGCCTTTATGTGTAATAAACTGTATAAAACTTCATAGCGTTTCTACATATTCCCCACAGCTTTTTACGCTAATATTTTATGTTCTCTTATAAAGTTACCTTACTGGTATTTAGTTTATAAGGAAGAGTATGAAACCATTAATTATAGGGGCGATAGCATTAAGCCTCAGTGCTTGTTCTGCGGTAACCATTCAGCCACAAGCTATCGCAAAAATTACAAGTAAAGCGACCTACGAGGATAGCCGCCCATTTTATTTATGGGGATTAGTGGGTGAGCAGCGGGTAGATGTAAAACAAGTTTGCTTAGATACACCGGTTATTCAAATGCAGTCACAACAAACGTTTAGTGATGGAGCGCTGAGTTTAATTACGCTTGGAATATACTCGCCCCATACCATTAAAGTGTGGTGCCAAGAGCAAGTACTAGGGGAGACATTATGAGCATCAAGCTATTTGCAGCCGGTTGCACACTGATTATTTTAACGGGGTGTACAAATATTTACTTTGATAACGGTATACAGAGCAAAGTAAGCAATAAAACGCTAAAAAGCTCACGGTGGCATCATAATTTTGCACTTGCGTTGTACGAGGGATCAGAGCCGTTAGATTTAACAACACATTGCCCACAAGGGGAGTGGCAAAGCGTTCATACGTATAAATCGTTTACTAATGGTTTAGCTGAGGTGGTTGTGAATCAAATCGGCCCAGCTTGGTACCCTAAAACAGTAGAAGTACAATGTAATAAGGTACCATTTAAAGCTAAATAATTATTTAAAATAGTTATTCGTAACGCAGTGCATCTATAGGGTTTAGTCTTGCTGCTTTAATAGCAGGGGCTAAACCAAATATAATCCCAATCATTGATGTAAATCCGAACGATAGTATTACAGCCCATGCTGGTATATATGCATCAGGCATACTAGGGACTAAAAACGAAATAAGCCCTGCGGCGCCATATCCTATAATGAGTCCTATTAAACCACCAAAGAGTGAAAGCACAACGGCTTCAACTAAAAACTGCAGCATAATAAAGCCAGGTGTTGCGCCTAGTGCTTTTAATGTACCAATAACGCGTGTGCGTTCAGTTACCGACACGAGCATTATATTCATAACACCAATACCGCCAACAAGTAAGCTTATTCCAACAATACCAGCAGTAATAGCAGTAGCACTGCTGGTAAATTTATCTATTTGGGCACGAGATTTTTCAGCGGTTTCAAATTCAAAGTCGTTTTCATCTTTCTCTTTTAGTTTATGTAGTTGGCGTAATACACGGGTTATTTTTGCAAGCACTTGTTCTTCGTTAGTACCTTCATTTAACCTAAACATAATTTGCACATTAGTTTGTGTACTTCCGCCTTCTAAAGCACTCATAGTACTAATTGGAATATTAATGTAATCGTCTTGGTCAAAGCCAAATAAGCTACCTTGTTTTTCAGCAACACCAATAATCCTAAACCATTCACCACCTAGTTTTATATATTCACCTACTGGGTTTTCAGGAAGGTTTAGCTTTTCTATGATTGAAGAGCCGATAAATGCGACTCTTCTACGTTTATCATCATCTTCGGCACGAATAAAGCGGCCAAGTTCAGGGTAAGTACGATACGCTTTTTGATAGTCTTGCTCAGTACCTATTACACGCGATGAATGGCTTTTATTTCCATACTCAGCCCCTCCCGAAAAACGCCAGGTAAACATTAGGGCAGTTAGCGTTTCAGCTTCTTTTATACGCGACTTTAAAGCTAAAAAATCGTCGTAGGTAAGCTTGGCATTTTTACCAACCATTTCGAGTTCAATACTGGTGTAAGGCTTTATTGTTGTTACATCTGGCGACATATCAGCAAGTTGATCGTTTATTTGCTTTGTAAAACCCTGCATTACTGCAACTACAGTAACTACGGCGGCAACACCAATAATAATGCCCAAGCAAGTCAGTGCGCTGCGCATTGCATTAGCTTTAATAGCTGAAAAAGCGGCTTTAGTGCCTTCCATTATGGCAAGAGCTGATTTAAACATGTTGCTTGATTCCTTCATCTTTAGTTACATCACTTACCACTTTACCGTCCACTAAACGAATTACGCGTTGGCAATGATCGGCAATCTCTTGCTCATGTGTTACTAAAATAATAGTGTGACCTTCGTTATGCAGCTCATCAAACAAATCCATAATTTCGCGGGTCGTTTTACTATCAAGATTACCTGTGGGTTCATCTCCTAATAATATATGTGGTTTTGTGACTAAAGCGCGGGCAATAGCAACACGTTGACGTTGCCCGCCCGATAGCTGGCTAGATAAATGATTAACTTTATCACCGAGGCCTACCCGCTTTAGTGCTTCTAGGGCTTGTTGCTTGCGTTGTTTACTAGGAATAAAGCGATATACTAAAGGCTGCATTACATTTTCTAGTGCGGTTGCACGTGGTATTAAGTTAAAGCTTTGAAATATAAACCCGACACTTTCATTACGCTGATGAGCAAGCTCTGTCTCGGTCATACTTTTTACTAGTTTATCTTTTAAGTAGTATTCGCCACTGCTGGGTGTATCTAAACAGCCTAATAAGTTCATTAAGGTCGACTTGCCTGAACCAGAAGGTCCTATAATCGCCACGTATTCGTTTTGCATTATATGTACGTTTACATCATCAAGTGCCTTAAATACCTCTGAGCCCATTTTGTATTGTTTATTAATATGCTCTAGCTTGATTACGGCAGACATTAGGCTTCTTCCTTGTCTGCATCTGATTTAAGTTTTACCACATCACCTTCAGTCAGAAGACTTACTGGGCGCGCAGGGCCAATAACTATTTTGTCGCCCTCATTTAAGCCGTCAGTAATTGCTTGCTCTATATCAGATGATATTCCAACAGTTACGGCAATTTTGCTAACTGTGTTGTCACTATTTAGTCGCCATACAAATGTTTTATCGTCCTCTTTTTGGATTGCTTCTATTGGAAGTTTTAAACCGTTTTCGGCAATGCTTGTTGCGATCTCTGCTCTACAACTCATTCCTGCATATAGCTGGCGCTCAGTAGTATCGAGTAATACTTTTACTTTAAACGATAAACCTTGAGAGCCGGCTTGGTTTTTAGCTGATGTACCAATATTGATTACTGTGCCGCTAAATGGTTTATTTGGGTATGCGGCAGCATAAATATTCGCTTTTTGGTTAAGCTTAATACTCGCAATGTCGGTTTCATCAACACGTAGCTCGGCTAAAATAGCGCTTGGGTCGGCTACTAACATCAAATCAGAACCAATAATATTAGTAGTACCGGCTATAACGGTTTCACCTTCTTTAATATTTACAGATGCAAGCAAGCCGCTCATTGGAGCTCTAAATACACTTTTACTTAAGCGATCTTGCGCAATTTGTAGTGACGCTTGTGCTTGGTTGTACGACTCTATTCGTGATTCAATATCGATTTTAGCTAGATCGCGTGCGCTTTCAATGTTCTCATAGCTTTCTTGATTACCTAAACCTACATCGTATAAGTCTTTTTGTCTTTTAAGTTGTCGCTCTAGATTGGTCAGGCGTGTTCTACTATGTTTAATTTCAATCTCTGTGGCGCGAAGGATTGCTTTACTACGGGTAACTTCTGATTCAAAAGCAGTTGTATCAAGGCGCATTAACATATCGCCTTGTTTTACTCCTTGGCCTTCTTGAACAAATATTTTATCCACTCGGCCTGTCACTTCAGAGCGTAATTGCACTTGTGTATTAAAAACTAAATTACCTGAAGCCATTATTGAGTCAGCAATGTCGCCAAGCTCTACTTGAGCAATATTTACTTCGGCTTGTTTTTCATCGCCAGAAATTTGCTTTGACACAATTAGGGCTATAAATGCGCCTACAGCGAGTGTGATGATTATTGCTTTTTTCATTTTATCTATCCGTGAATTAAGTAATGTGGAGCTAGTATCTACCTCCACTTAAGAGTTAACTTGCTGCAATGATTGCCCAAATACCAAAAATAATAATTGAAGGAAGAGCAGAGAATAGGAGTGCTTTGTTAGTTGAAAAATTAGTCCAGCATTTTAAGCCTATCATTCCCAGCGCAATGCTCCATAAGCTAAACAAGTTTATTGATTCTAATAAGCTATAAAAAGGATGGCCAATTTCAAGTCCTATTATTAATTGGTTAATGGATGCATAGCTAAATACGGCTTGTTGAGATATTTGATCTGTACTTGCACTTAGTACAAGAGCAATTGTTCCTAGGCTTGAAATAACAACTGGCATCATTGTCCAGGTAGAGAATCCATACCAAGCTCCGTAGCTATGTTCTGATGCAGGATCCTGTTTAGCCACAAGCATATAATAAAGTGCCATTAATGCATTCATGATAGCCAGCGCAATTACGCCGCCAAACAAACCAAACCATACTTGGCCTTCTGCATTTTGCTCTATACTTTGGCGAATCATTTTTTGCTCGCCAATCGTCGCATCAATAGTTGATGCTGCTACTTGCTCATTAATCAAAAACTGCATATCAACAGTGGAATAAAAAATATAAATACTCGCCATTGAAACTAAAGACATGACTATAAAAGCAAGCCATGACCAACCTCTGGCGTGTTCAACACCATTGAAAGCTTTACTAGGACTTATATAAATATCGAGTAGGGCGCTAAACGCGTTAGGTGATTTCATTATTATTCCTTTATACCTATTTTATGGCTAGGCAGTTATAAATGCCCAGTGACTAGGTAATAGAATAAAGGAAAATGTATGTATTGTTTTCATTCAATTGTAACGGTTTGTTAACAGGTGTGAAGGGGCTTGTTCAAAAATAAGAAAAGGGCCAAAAGGCCCTTCGTGTTGCAGCAAGTAACACATTCTTTCTTATAAATTAAAGTCTACAGAATAAGCAACGTAAGCTTTAATATCTGAGTCATCCATATCTGTATCAGATAAACCAAAAGTGAACCCATCTTTCGAAATTGATACACCGTAATCTAAGATATTATCATCGCCAATAAAGTCACCAGAGTAATGGCCCAAGTGAAGTGCCATTTCAGTGCCGTTACTGCCAACAGCAAAACCGTAGTCAGCTGTCAGGTAAAGTGAATCACCAAAGTCTGTACCATCACCACTTGCAGCTGATGTTGCTAGTACTGAAGCACCAAAGGTAAAGCCTTCAACACTGATGCTACCGTAAATTTCAGAGAAATCTGCGTCAGCTTCAGAGGCTGCGTCTGGGTAAGCGTAATAAATATAGCCAACATCATAGCTAACGCTTTCGTTAATGTCGCCACCAAAGCCTGCATATAAATCAAGCTCATAGGTCATTTCATCTGCCCACGATGCATTTGAAGCCCAAGTACCTGCATAAAAGCCCGATTCATTAGCGTAATCAATACCGCCTGAAATAGCTGCATCGCCCCCAGTTTGCTCTTGACCACGCCATAAGTAGTTTGATGTTGCCGCTGCGTTTGCTGTTACTTCAGCATGTACGGCTGTTGACGTTAAAGATGTTGCGCCCATTAATGCTATAGCACTGATAGCGATTGTTTTTTTTAGTTTTAGCATGTCCATTTCCCGTTATATGATTTTTGCTCGCCAAGGTTTTTATTATGTAATCGGAACCTTTAGGCTGACGGCTTTTTATTGTTTAACTAACGGGATAATTGCACTGTATGTGCCAGCTTCATTATTTTTTATTAAAAATTATTTTTTATTTATTAAAAACATGAGCTTGAATTTTATGAATAGGATGGGGGGTAATATGAAGGAAGATGTTGCGCACATTGCTGGTGCATAAATTAACCTAGCCGCACCATAAAAGTACGGCTAAATTAGAAGATTTTAACCGAATATAGTGCGCATAAGGCTAATTGTTTCGTTTACGCTGCGACCTTTTTGTACTTCACTCACAATTGAATCACGTTTACTGCGAATATGCTCAGGAATATCGTCAGCAGCAAGTGCACGGTCTACTAATATTTCTGCAGACTCTTTACCTCTACGCTGAGTTTTACCTGTAGTAGTTGTAGTACGTTTAGGCTTGGTTAGCAGTTTAATGTAGTTAGAGTTATCTGGTGTTTTAGCATCAGCGTAGTGAAAGAAACATGGAATTAATGCTTTAATAGCAACCAATTGTTCTTCTAACTCATTACTAGGTTTAGCCATTTTGTACCATGACATAGCTTGAATACCTTTTACGATATCTTGCCAGTAACGCTCAAAATCACTATTTTTAAGTTTAGAAACACCAAGGGCACCACATAATGCATCTAATCGATTATTTGTAATCGGAGTAAATAAATCAGGGCGACGCATTGCAAGCAGTCGTGTTGCAGGCGCAAGTGTTGGTTTTTCGTTGTTGTCGGTGAATATTTTTGAATAAGCAGCAACAAATTGTTGATATTCGTATTGAGTAATATCACCTTCAAGTGGAATATTCACTAGTGCATCGTCAAAAGCACCTGGTAAATCACCAAGCATTTGATGGAAGCTCTTTGCACTTTTTGTAGATGCAAACCATTCAACGTCAAAGTTGTATGTGCTTGGATCAAGTGATGCCATGTGCTTACCGCTAAACGCAAGTAAGTCTTCAGGAATCATATCTTTAAGAGACTGTTCACGAATGCTTTTGATGTAGTCTACCAAACGAAGCTGTTCATCAAGTGCAATAACATCTTTGTGTTGTTCTACAAATACACTTACAACAGGCCACGGAGCAATACGTAAAGTTTTAACCTGTAAAAAGCTGATAGCTGAAATAAGCTGATCGTGTAGCTTCTTAAGTACTGGTAACTGCTGTGGCTCTAGTAAATCGTAGTTCATACGATCTCTGCTTGCACTTAGCAATTCGTAACACCAAGGTAAAAAATCATCAGGGTGGTTTTCTACTTTCACGGCCATAAGGTTAAGGCTTAACTCTGAAGATTGCTTCAGAATGTTCTGATAGATTTGATTTTCTTGTTCGCCTAGCGTCATTTTTGACGGTGAAATTAGCAGTTTTTTCATGCCTTGTAGAATCTCCGGTTTAGATATATATTTTTTTGCTGGTCTATTTTAGCGCAATTACGCTAATAACAACAGCGCTGTCCTCCATACGTTGCAATTGAAGTGACTAAATCAGTATTTTTGCTAATAAAATGAGACTAATGCTTTAACATGTATCAATCATTTTCATCCAGTACAAAGAGACTTTCGACTGAGGTATTAAAATGCTTTGCTATTTTTAGAGCAATTATTACCGACGGCGTAAACCGGTTTGTTTCTACGGTACTTATTGTTTTGCGCGACACGTTAATAGCATCAGCAAGTTCTTGCTGTGAAAGCCTGGCTTCTTTTCGATACTTTGCTATGTTATTTTGCATTTCCTCTCCTAATCACGATTTTGCCAAAGCAATGAAGCGCCATATACCAAGAGCATGATACCTAGGTAGAATATTGCCATAGTTGCATGCGAGACCTCGCTAGCTATTTCATTACCTTTATAAAAAACTCCAAGAAGGCAAAATACAAATGCAAAACTTAAATGTTTATAGGCATTAGTATCAATGGTGTTTAGAAACTCATCTTTATAAGCGTATTGAAAATACATTTTTAACGGAAAGCCCCCTTTAATGAGGTAAATAATCACTATAACTACATAAAAAAAAACGCCCATTCCAACAGTTAAAAGCCCTCCAATATGTTGATCTTGTTTTATTAGTGAGTAAACACAGAGAAGTAAACAAACTATCCCTGCGCTTAAACTAATCCATATGTTTTGACCCATAAATTGTTCTTCAGTTTTAATATCCTGTTGTTTCATAGTATTCATCCTGTGATAGTATTTTATTTTTTGTAACCTTTGGGTATCAATATAACCTTGGGGTATCATCGGGTCAATACTTATTTGTAACCTAAAGGTATCAAAATGTTTCAGGAAAGATTCATATAGAACAGGTAAAGTAGTTTTAGTGGCTTTTTTACATCAACTACAATGATTTTAAGGCTAACACTCGCTATGATAAGAACATTATTTGCACGTTTGAAAGGACGATCATGAAAACCTTACTTAAAATTGTAGGTGTAATACTTTTATTATGTATAGCACTAATTGTTGCCGCACCGTTTTTAATCCCTACTGATACTATTTTTAATAAAGTGTCGCAGCAGGTAGAACAAACAACTGGGCGCACTCTTACTATTAAAGGTGATAAAACACTTAGCGTATTCCCTGCATTAAAGTTAGAACTTAACGACGTGCATTTTGCAAATATGGAATCAGGTTCGCGCGCCGATATGGCGAGTATGAAACAGCTTGCTGTACACATACCTTGGTTTTCATTATTTGGTGGTGAGTTTAAATTAGATAAGTTTGTGATAAACGAACCAAATATCCTATTAGAAACTGACAAAAATGGTAAAGCTAATTGGCAGTTATTTGATGCAGTTGCAGAGCAACCTAAAGAGCAAAGCCAATCAGGTGAAGCGATAAAGCTTCCAGATAACTTTGATATTGAGTTAGGTGAGGTTGCTATTTATGGCGGCACATTTACTTATCTAGATGGTCTAACAGGTGCTAAGCAACAAATTAGTGATTTAGAACTCGCTATTTTACTTCCATCACTTCGTAAAACATTAGAAGTAAAAGGGGGTATTACTTATATGCAGGAGCGTTTTGAGCTTGATATAAAATTAGATACTCCTGCTAAAGCAATTGAAGGTGCTACTTTTAATGTTAAACAAACCTTAGATTCTCGTTTAGTTGATTTAACGTTCGAAGGGAGCATCGCTGGGCAAGGCCAAGATATTAAAGGTCAGTTAGCACTAAGTGGTGAGTCTGTTAAACGTATTGCGAAATGGCAAGGTGTAGAGTTAGACGCTAAAGATAATGCTTTTAACGCATTTAGTGTAAACGGTAAAATGCACCTAGCAGGTGAGAAATTTAATTTAGAAGATTTAGTTGCGACGTTAGATGCATTGGAAATAAAAGGTAAGAGCGAGCTTAACCTAGGTAAGCGTTTAACTGTAAATGCTGATATTGATTTAGGTATGCTTGATTTAAATCCGTATCTACCTGAAGCAGTAGCAAAGCAAGAAGAGCCAGTAGAGCAAAATGATAAACCTGCAGAGCCAATAGTATGGGATGACACTAAAATTGATCTAAGTGCGTTAAATTCACTAGATGCGAATGTAGTTATTCGTTCAAGTGGATTAAAAGCTAACGATATTAAGTTGGGCGCAAATCAATTTACTGTTGCTTTAAAAAATAGCGTTGCAAAACTAAGCTTAGATAGCTTTTCTGCTTATGAAGGGTCAGGTAAAGGGGTTATCAATGTAAACGCACAACAAGTGCCTTATAAAATATCAACTAACTTTGACTTAGCTGGTATAGATGCACAGCCTTTATTAACTGATGCGGCAGGTTTTGACAAGCTAATGGGTAAGGGTTCTTTAAATTGGAACCTAAACACAACTGGCCAAAGTCAAAAGTCGTTTATTGGTGCGCTTAACGGAAAGCTTGGATTTGAGTTTGCTGATGGGGCTGTAAAAGGTGCGAATATAGCTGAGATGGTTCGTAAAGGTAAGGAACTCATTTCAGGAAACTTTGGTGCAGCGTCTGAAGGGCTGGATACCGGATTTGAAGAATCTGAGCAAACAGATTTCTCTGCACTAACTGGTAGTTTTAATTTTACTAATGGTGTTGGTAAAAATACTGATTTATCACTTATTAGCCCACTCATAAGAATATCAGGTGAAGGCGATGTTGATTTACCGCAAACAGCGGTTAACTACCGTTTGGTTACAGGCATAGTTGGATCAATCGAAGGACAGGGAACCACTGATGACAGTACTGGTTTTAAAATACCACTACGTATAAAAGGGCCTTTCCACGATGTTGGTATAAAGCTTGATGTGGGTAATGCGCTTAAAGATGAAGCAAAACAAAAAGTCGATGAGGCAAAAGAAAAAGCCAAAGACAAAGCAAAGGATAAGATTAAAGATAAATTAAAAGGTTTATTCGGTTAATCATCTATAGTTAAAACAAACAAGGCACTTATATAGTGCCTTGTTTGTTTTGTAACCACCTGTAAAATAGCTACATAGCCGTAATTACTCAACTTTAATAACCGTACGCTCTAAATTAATTAAAAAATAACCTATCACTACCCCCTCAATGCTGGTACAATTGCCCGCCCTTAAGAGACAACTCGTTTGTTTTTTGATTGGGATTTAATCGAAATGTCTGATTTTTAAACGAATTTTAGACACGTTGTAATTACTACACCGGAGGTCATTAACATGATCCAAATGCAAACTCAGCTGGAAGTTGCTGATAACAGCGGCGCTCGCAAAGTGCAGTGTATAAAAGTCCTTGGTGGTTCACACCGTCGCTACGCAGCGATTGGCGACATCATTAAAGTTTCTGTAAAAGAAGCTATTCCTCGCGGTAAAGTGAAGAAAGGTGATGTTAAAAACGCGGTAGTTGTGCGTACCAGAAAAGGTGTTCGCCGTCCAGATGGTTCTCTGATCCGTTTTGACAGCAACGCGGCTGTTATCTTAAATGATAACTTGCAGCCAATTGGTACACGTATTTTCGGCCCTGTGACTCGCGAACTTCGTAATGATAAGTTCATGAAAATCGTTTCACTAGCCCCAGAAGTACTGTAAGGAGCCAATCATGGCAGCAAAAATACGTCGTGATGACGAAGTAATCGTACTAGCAGGTAAAGACAAAGGTAAGCGCGGAAAAGTGCTTTCAGTTGTTACTGAATCTGGTCGAATCTTTGTCGAAGGCATAAACTTGATCAAGAAACACCAAAAGCCGGTTCCACAATTGAACCAAGCTGGCGGCATTGTTGAGAAAGAAGCATCTATGGATGCATCAAACGTTGCGATCTTCAACTCGGAAACGAGTAAAGCTGATCGTGTAGGTTTCAAGATTGAAGATGGTAAGAAATTACGTATCTTTAAATCTACTGGTAAAACTATCTAATAGTTGGAGTAGAATGATGGCGAAACTGCATGAAGTATATAAAGACAAAGTAGTTGCTGAACTTCAAGAGAAGTTTGGTTTCAGCTCTGTCATGCAAGTCCCTCAGATCGAAAAGATCACATTGAATATGGGCGTGGGCGAAGCCCTAGCTGACAAGAAGATTTTAGATAACGCAGTAGCGGATCTAGCAGCAATCTCTGGTCAGAAACCTCTAATCACTAAAGCACGCAAATCTGTTGCTGGCTTCAAAGTGCGTGAAGGTTACCCGATTGGTTGTAAAGTAACCCTACGCGGCGAGCGTATGTGGGACTTTTTTGAGCGTTTGGTATCAATCGCTATCCCACGTATTCGTGACTTCCGTGGCGTAAGTGCTAAGTCTTTTGATGGACGTGGCAACTACAGCATGGGCGTACGTGAACAAATCATCTTCCCAGAAATCGATTACGATAAAGTAGACCGTGTACGCGGTATGGATATTACTATCACTACTTCTGCGAAATCTGATGAGGAAGGCCGTGCGTTGTTAGAAGCGTTTAACTTCCCATTTAAGAAATAAGGGTAGGGTTATGGCAAAGAATTCTATGAAAGCGCGCGAAGCAAAGCGCACAAAACTAGTTGCTCAGTTCGCTGAAAAGCGCGCAGCACTAAAAGCTATCATCAGTGATGTTAATACATCTGAAGATGATCGTTGGGACGCGGTACTTAAGCTACAAGCTTTACCTCGTGATTCTAGCCCTGCACGTCAACGTAATCGTTGTAACATTACGGGCCGCCCACATGGTTTCCTTCGCAAATTCGGCATGAGCCGTATTAAAGTTCGCGAAGCAGCTATGCGCGGTGAAATTCCTGGCCTTAAAAAGGCTAGCTGGTAATAGAATCATGGGAGTAAGACTATGAGCTTGCAAGATCCTATCGCGGATTTGTTTACACGAATTCGTAACGGTCAATCAGCGAAGAAAGTATCTGTAACGATGCCAACTTCAAAGCTGAAAGTAGCATTAGCTAAAGTACTAAAAGACGAAGGTTATATCGTAGATTTCGCCGTTAACGGTGAAACTAAACCTGAGCTTTCTATCGAGTTGAAGTACTTCGAAGGCAAAGCTGTAATTGAAAATATCCAGCGTGTAAGTCGCCCTGGTCTACGTATCTATAAGAAACGTGACCAATTACCTAAGGTAATGGGTGGTCTTGGTATCGCTATCGTATCAACTTCTAAAGGCCTAATGACAGACCGCACAGCACGTAGTGCTGGTGTTGGTGGTGAAATCATTGGTTTTGTAGCTTAATCGGAGGGGAACTATGTCTCGCATAGCAAAGGCACCAATTACTGTTCCTGCCGGTGTAGAAGTTACATTAAAAGGCCAGGAAATCACAGTTAAAGGCAAAAACGGTGAACTTACTCGTACTATCAACAACGCTGTTGAAGTACAAGTTAATGACAACGTTATTACTACTTTACCTCGTGATGGCGTAGCTAATGCATGGGCTCAAGCAGGTACTGCTCGCGCTCTAATCAACAACATGGTTGTTGGTACGCATGAAGGTTACGAGAAGAAACTTCAGTTAGTAGGCGTGGGTTACCGTGCTGCAGCTAAGGGTAAAACATTAGATTTAACTCTTGGCTTCTCACACCCAGTTAATTTCGCAGTTCCTGAAGGAATTACGATTGAAACTCCAAGCCAAACAGAAGTTCTAGTTAAGGGCGTAGACAAGCAGTTAGTTGGTCAAACAGCTGCTAACATTCGTGCATACCGTAAACCTGAGCCTTATAAAGGTAAGGGTGTTCGTTATTCAGATGAGAATGTACGCCGTAAAGAGGCTAAGAAGAAGTAAGGTAAGACGATGGATAAAAAAACAGCTCGTCTACGTCGTGCTAAACGCACTCGTAGAAATTATATTGAACAAGGCACAACGCGTCTTGTTATCCACCGCACGCCACGTCACATCTACGCTCAAGTTGTAAATGCTGAGGGTAATGTGCTGGCTGCTGCTTCTACTGTTGAAAAGGCTATTAGCGAAACAGTTAAAGGCACCGGTAACGTTGAAGCTGCGCAAGCAGTTGGCAAAGCGGTTGCTGAACGTGCGGCTGACAAAGGCATCGAAAAGATTGCTTTTGATCGCAGTGGCTTTAAATATCACGGCCGTGTGAAGGCGCTAGCTGATGCTGCGCGTGAAGCCGGTTTGCAATTCTAGGAGTAGACTATGGCTAACGTAGAAGCAAAGCAACAACAGCCTGATCTAGCTGAAAAGCTAATCGCGGTGAACCGTGTGTCTAAAGTAGTTAAAGGTGGTCGTATCTTTAGCTTTACTGCACTAACTGTAGTTGGTGATGGCGCAGGTAAAGTAGGTTTTGGTTATGGTAAAGCACGTGAAGTTCCAGCTGCTATTCAAAAAGCAATGGAAAAAGCACGTCGTAACATGATCAACGTAGACCTAAATGGCAACACATTACAGCATCCTGTTAAGGGACGTCATGCTGGCTCACTAGTGTTCATGAAACCAGCATCTGAAGGTACTGGTATCATTGCAGGTGGTGCTATGCGTGCAGTACTTGAAGTGACTGGTGTGCAGAACGTACTTTCTAAATGTTACGGTTCTACTAACCCAATCAACGTGGTACGTGCAACGATTTCGGCTCTTGAGAATATGAATTCTCCACAGTCAATCGCTGCAAAACGTGGCCTTCGCGTAGACGAAATACTGGGGTAACCATGGCAAATCAAACTGTAAAAGTAACACAAGTAAAAAGCTCTATCGGTCGTTTACCGAAACATAAAGCTACATTACGCGGTCTTGGTTTACGTCGTATCAACCACACTGTTGAGTTAGAAGACACAGCATGTGTACGTGGTATGATAAACAAGGTTTCTTACATGGTTAAGGTAGAGGGTTAATTCGATGCATTTGAATACACTTTCACCTGCTGCAGGTTCAAAAACTGCTCCAAAACGTGTTGGTCGTGGTATCGGTTCTGGTCTAGGTAAGACTGGCGGTCGTGGTCACAAAGGTCAAAAATCACGTTCTGGCGGCAAAGTACGCGTTGGTTTTGAAGGCGGTCAAATGCCTATGCAACGTCGTCTACCTAAATTTGGTTTTACTTCTCGCAAATCTTTAGTATCTGCAGAAATAAACCTTTTTGAAATCGCTAAAGTTGAAGGCGATGTGGTAGACCTAAGCGCGTTACAAGCAGCTGGTCTAGTTAAAAAGAACGTTCTTTTCGTTAAAGTTGTTAAATCTGGCGAAGTTTCACGCGCTGTTACCGTTAAAGGCCTTAAAGCCTCTAAAGGTGCTCGCGAAGCTATTGAAGCTGCCGGAGGCAAGGTAGAAGACTAAGGAAGTACTAATGGCTAAACCAGGTCAAGATACACAAAGTGCACAAGGTGGACTTTCGGAATTGAAGCGCCGATTACTCTTCGTATTGGGTGCTATCATAATTTACCGTCTAGGTTCATTTGTGCCGATCCCTGGGATTGACGCCGCTGTACTTGCCGATTTCTTCGAGCAACAAAAGGGCACCATTGTTGAGATGTTCAACATGTTCAGTGGTGGTGCTCTTGAGCGAGCTTCAGTGTTAGCACTGGGTATTATGCCGTATATCTCGGCTTCGATTATTACGCAACTATTAACGCATATGTATCCTCCGTTTATAGAGCTTAAGAAAGAAGGTGAGCAAGGGCGTAAAAAAATTAGCCAGTACACACGCTATGGCACGCTTGTGCTAGCTACTATTCAATCAATCGGTATTGCTTCTAGCTTACCGGGCATGATGGAGGGGTTAGTTGTTAACCCTGGTATGGGTTTCTATTTCACCGCAGTGGTGAGTTTAGTTACTGGTACTATGTTCCTTATGTGGTTGGGTGAACAAATAACAGAGCGCGGTATCGGTAACGGTATCTCTGTTCTAATATTTGTTGGTATTGTAGCTAACTTGCCGTCTGCTATTGGTTCGACAGTCGAAATGGCGCGCCAAGGTGATTTGAATGTTTTTGTACTGTTGATGGTTGCGGTAATCGTATTCGCTGTTACTTATCTTGTAGTGTTTTTCGAACGTGGGCAACGTCGTATTGTTGTTAACTACGCGAAACGCCAACAAGGTCGTCAAGTATTTGCTGCCCAAAGCACGCATTTACCACTAAAAGTAAATATGGCGGGTGTTATTCCACCAATCTTCGCTAGCAGTATAATTCTGTTCCCTGGTACAATTGCCAGCTGGTTCGGCCAAGGTGAAGGTCCAGTCGCTGATGTATTACAAGCTGTTGCTACTACGTTGACCCCAGGTCAACCGTTGTACTCGCTTGTTTTAGCTGCGGCTATTATCTTCTTCTGCTTTTTCTATACAGCGTTGGTGTTTAACCCACGTGAAACTGCAGATAACCTTAAGAAATCTGGCGCATTTATCCCAGGTATTCGTCCAGGTGAGCAGACATCTAAATACATTGATAAAGTGATGACACGCCTGACATTGGCAGGTGCTTTGTATATAACCTTTATCTGTCTGGTGCCTGAATTCATGACGATGGCGTGGCAAACGCCATTCTACTTCGGCGGTACATCAGTTTTGATTATCGTTGTAGTGATCATGGACTTTATGGCACAAGTACAGACTCACCTGATGTCTCATCAGTATGATTCTGTGCTGAAAAAAGCGAACCTTAAAGGCTACGGTCGATAAGGTCAGTTTACGGAGTTGAGCAATGAAAGTACGTGCTTCCGTTAAGAAAATATGCCGTAACTGTAAAGTTATTAAACGTGCTGGTGTAGTACGCGTAATTTGCAGTGAGCCTAAGCATAAGCAAAGGCAAGGTTAAGTAAACAGCGTGCAGGCTGAGTTTTCTCGGCCTGTGTTTTTAGTAGTAATTTGGTCTTCGTTTGAGTATCCTTACGGGCTTTTCAAACAGATGATTACCAAATTCGAATATAGGAGATGTGTTAGTGGCCCGTATTGCTGGCATTAACGTCCCTGATCATAAACATGCAGTTATTGGTTTAACAGCTATTTATGGCATAGGTAAGACTCGCTCTAAGGCTATCTTAGTAGCGACTGGTATCGCCGAAACCACAAAAATCGGTGAACTTTCAGACGAAATTCTTGACGTACTGCGTGATGCAGTTGGCAAGTACACTGTTGAAGGTGATCTTCGTCGTGAAGTTACTTTAAATATCAAGCGCCTTATGGACCTTGGTTGTTATCGTGGCCTACGTCACCGTCGCTCTTTACCACTACGTGGTCAAAGAACTAAGACTAACGCGCGCACCCGCAAGGGTCCTCGTAAGCCTATTAAGCGATAAGGGGATAGTATTATGGCTAAGACACCAATTCGTCGTAAAAAGGTTAAAAAACAAGTTGCTGATGGTATGGCTCATGTTCATGCGTCTTTCAACAACACTATTGTAACGATTACCGACCGTCAAGGTAATGCACTATCATGGGCTACTGCCGGTGGTTCAGGTTTCCGTGGTTCACGTAAATCTACACCATTTGCTGCTCAAGTTGCTGCAGAGCGTGCAGGTACTGCTGCTCAAGAATACGGTTTAAAAAATCTAGAAGTTTTCATCAAAGGTCCAGGTCCAGGTCGTGAATCTGCTGTACGTGCTTTGAATGCTGCTGGTTACCGTATTACCAACATAACTGACGTGACGCCAATACCACATAATGGTTGTCGTCCACCGAAGAAACGTCGCGTTTAACAATAGGTTAGGAGAAATAACATGGCAAGATATTTGGGCCCTAAGCTCAAGCTGAGTCGTCGTGAAGGTACTGACCTGTTCCTTAAGAGCGGCGTAAGAGCTATCGACTCTAAGTGTAAACTTGAGACTGCACCTGGTCAGCACGGCGCTCGTAAAGGTCGCTTATCTGATTACGGTTTACAATTACGTGAAAAGCAAAAAGTACGTCGTATCTACGGTGTATTAGAAAAGCAATTCCGTAACTACTACAAAGAAGCTGCTCGCCTTAAAGGCAACACAGGTGAAAACTTGTTACAGCTTTTAGAGCAACGTTTAGACAATGTTGTATATCGCATGGGTTTTGCTAGCACACGTGCTGAAGCACGCCAGTTAGTAAGCCATAAAGCGATTCTAGTTAATGGTCGTGTTGTGAACATTCCTTCATACGTAATTACTCCAGAAGATACTGTTGTAATCCGTGAGAAGTCTAAGACACAAGCACGTATCATCGCTGCTCTAGAGTTGGCTGAGCAACGTGAAAAGCCGACTTGGGTTGAAGTTGACGGTAAGAAACTGGAAGGCAGCTTCAAGCGCCTACCTGAGCGTTCAGATTTGTCTGCGGACATTAATGAACAACTAATCGTCGAACTTTACTCTAAGTAAAGTTAAGAGTTAAGAGAGGATAACATGCAGGGTTCTGTTACAGAATTTCTAAAACCAAGGTTAGTCGACATCGACGCTATCAACCCAACGCGTTCTAAAATAGTTTTAGAACCATTAGAGCGTGGCTTTGGTCATACTCTGGGTAATGCTTTACGCCGTATATTACTTTCATCTATGCCTGGATGTGCAGTAACTGAAGTTGAAATCGACGGTGTTTTACATGAGTACAGCGCGAAAGAAGGCGTTCAAGAAGACATCATTGAAATACTATTAAACCTTAAGGGTTTAGCAGTAACGTTAGAAGGCAAAGATGAAGTTTTTCTGACCCTGACTAAATCTGGTGTAGGCCCTGTTACTGCGGCTGATATTCAGCACGATGGCGATGTAACAATTGCTAATCCAGATCACGTTATTTGTAATTTAACTACAAATAACAGCGAGATCAGCATGCGTATTCGTGTTGAACGCGGTCGTGGTTATGTGCCGGCATCTAGTCGTTTATCCTCTGATGACGATGAGCGTCCAATTGGTAGATTGTTGCTTGATGCATCATTTAGCCCAGTTGAACGTATTGCGTACTCGGTTGAATCAGCTCGAGTTGAGCAACGTACAGATTTAGACAAGTTAATCATTGATATGGAAACAAACGGCACTTTAGATCCAGAAGAAGCGATCCGCCGTGCGTCTACTATCTTAGCTGAGCAATTAGATGCATTCGTAGATTTACGTGATGTAACTGAGCCAGAAGAGAAAGAAGAGAAGCCAGAATTCGATCCTATTCTACTTCGTCCAGTTGATGATCTTGAATTAACAGTACGCTCAGCAAATTGTTTGAAAGCCGAGCAAATTCAATATATCGGTGATTTAGTTCAGCGCACTGAAGTTGAGCTTCTTAAAACGCCTAATTTAGGTAAGAAGTCTCTAACTGAAATTAAAGACGTGCTAGCTTCACGTGGACTTTCTCTGGGCATGCGCCTAGAAAATTGGCCACCTGCAAGTTTAGCTGAATAATCTAAATCACTATATTAGTTTAGTTAGAAGGATAGGGTCATGCGCCATCGTAAGAGTGGTCGTCAATTAAACCGTAACAGTAGCCATCGTAAAGCGATGTTTAGCAATATGGCAGGTTCTTTGGTGAAACATGAAATCATCAAAACTACTTTGCCTAAAGCGAAAGAGTTACGTCGTGTAATTGAACCTTTAATCACACTGGCTAAGACTGACAGTGTAGCAAATCGCCGTTTAGCGTTTGCTCGCACGCGTGATAATGAAGTTGTTGGTAAGTTATTCAGTGAAATCGGTCCACGTAACGCGGATCGTCCAGGTGGTTACACTCGTATTCTTAAGTGTGGCTTCCGTACTGGTGATAATGCACCAATGGCTTATATTGAACTAGTTGGTCGCCCAGCGACTAGCGAAGCAGTTCAAGAAGACGCACAGTCTGCAGAGTAAGTCTTAAAGAAACCTAAAAGCCGAGCTTATGCTCGGCTTTTTCTTGTCTAAAATTTGTCAAACTATATGAACCAGTAATTACCTTCTATTGTGAGTACATACTGAATTGATAAGTTGTTTTGACAGCTGCTTTAATAGCTCTACCCAATTACTCTTCACTTACCATTCATTCAAAATAGCCTATCAGATTCTAGTCAAAGATCATTTCCACTATATATGTGATTTACAGCTATTAATAATACCGTTGCGAATTGAGCTACAATTAAAGCAAGCCTAACGAACTTTTTACTTATAGATCTGATTAGAAAATATAACGTGGTCTCTCTTATCTATATACCGGTACTAAGAACCTCATAGTAAAGTTAACTATTATGGCCCATGCAAACTTCCTTCTTAAATATGTAAAACTATTATTAAATATAGCCTGATCAATCCAATTATCCGCTTTTGATTAATTTAAATGATTTATAGCAATACGACTCTTACTCTATTGGTTAGTTTTTCCACATAGGTGATCGAAATATATCTCTACCTGTTAGTAGTTATCATAATTTTCATTTCAAATAGCTATAAGAACCTATTAACATTGGTAGTTTAGTTGTGTTTTTGAGCGTTTAGCTCAAATACTCAGCGAACAGCACATTATTTCAAGTTTTCTTCAAAAAAGGGTTGATCTGTTTTCGGATCTCCCTATAATGCGACCCCACTGAGACGG